>JAFTAC010000226.1 GCA_017458805.1 Victivallales bacterium
CGCTCCTGCGCCTGGCAGGGTAGTCAGGCGCTCATGCGCCTGGCGGGGTAGTCAGGCGTTCTGCGCCTGGCGGGGTAGTCAGGCGTTCTGCGCCTGGCGGGGTAGTCAGGCGTTCTGCGCCTGGCGTTCAGCTACATTTAGCTTCCTATAATGTAGCATAATTTACGGCTATTTCTACACTTGCGAGAAAAAAAAGAGGCGCACGCCAAAAAACGTGCGCCCAAAAGCCTGCTTCCCTCACAGTCAAACCAAGCTTTTACTTCCTAATTCCTCACCACTGCTCACAGCACCTTCGATAGGAAGTCCTTGAGGCGGGGGTTTTGGGGATTGGCGAAGAATTCGTTGGGCTTGTTCTGTTCGAGGATGATGCCTGAATCCATGAAAAGGACTCGTGTGCCGACTTCGCGTGCGAAGCCCATTTCATGGGTGACAACGGCCATTGTCATGCCTGAAATAGCCAACTCCTTCATCAGGTTGAGCACCTCGCCGACCATTTCAGGGTCGAGGGCGGAGGTGGGTTCGTCAAAGAGCATGACCTCTGGGTCCATCGCCAGTGCGCGCACGATGGCGACGCGCTGCTTCTGACCGCCCGAAAGCATGTTCGGGTAGGTGTCTGCCTTCTCGCTCATGCCGATTCGGTCCAAAAGTCTCTTGGCCTTGTCGATGGCTTCGGCTTTTGGCATGCCCTTTTTGCAGATGGGGGCAAGGGTGATGTTCTCCAGGATGGTCATGTGGGGGAAGAGGTTGAAGTGCTGGAAGACCATTCCCATGCGCTGGCGCAGGGAATCAACGTCGCACTTGGGGCCTGTGATTTCCTGACCGTGGATCCAAATCTGCCCCTGCGTTGGAATCTCCAGCAGGTTGAGGCATCGCAGGAAGGTGCTTTTCCCCGAGCCAGACGGCCCGATGATGACCACTTTCTCACCCTTGTGGATGGTCTCGTCTATGCCGCAGAGAACCTCATGGTTTCCGAAGCTTTTGTGGAGTCCCTTGACCTGGATGACCACTGAATTGGTGTCTTGTTCTTTCATCGTGTTGCCTCCCTTGTGTTATCGCCTGTCGCTTGCCTGCAGCCTCTTTTCGATGAACTGCTGGATGATGGAGAGGATGAAGACCATCACCAGGTAGGCAAGTGCGACGAATAGCAGAGGCACGAAGGCGTCGAATGTACGGGCGCGCACGAGTGCGGCGGCCTTGGTCAAATCAACGACGGCGATGTATCCCACGATGGAGGTCTCCTTCAGCAGGGCGATGAGCTCGTTGCCCAAGGCGGGCAGGACGTTCTTAAAGGCCTGCGGCAGCACGATGTGCCACATGGTCTGCCATGCGGAGAGGCCCAGCGACCGTCCCGCCTCCGTCTGACCCTTGTCAACCGCCATGATGCCTGCACGGACAATCTCCGCCACGTAGGCCCCAGAGTTGATGCCGAAGCCTAAAATGGCGACGATGAGTTCGTTGGTGGTCGAGAAGACCACGAAGGCCCATATCATCAACTGGACGACGACTGGCGTGCCTCGGAAGAGGATGAGATAGCAGGTGATGAGCTGGTCCAGGAGCTTCTGCAAAACACGCCCTAGATAGATGGGGCGCTTGGTCTTGAGAAAGTTCCTGAAGCAATCCTTGTAGGAGAAGGGACCCGTCTGGTAGTAATAGACTTTTGCGACAGCCAGTGCGACGCCGATGATGACACCGACAACCAGGGCCCCTGCCGTGATGGTCAGGGTGTTGCGGATGCCCGTCAGGAAGATCTGGTAGCGTCCGTCAACCAGGAAGGTTCTGTCGAACGCATTGTAGAATTGGCTGTAGAACTCTGAAAAGAAAGACGTTATACTCATGTAAAAACAAAGGCGTGCGGTAAAGGAACCGCACGCCGTGGAAGGCTTGGATTACTGTGCGACAGAGAGGCCGTTGTGCTTGAGGATGGCTTCGTTCATGGAGCCGTCCTTGAGCATTTCGTCAATGACTTCGTTGATGACGTTGAGCAGGTCTTCCTTGCCCTTGGCGACGATCATGCCGAACTCCTCGGGGGCGTCCAGGCCCTTGCCGTTCTTGTCAACCAGCGGAATGGCCTTGTAGCCAGGGTTCTTCTTGGCGAGTGAGATGGCGACGAGTTCGTCGATGACAACGGCGTCCAGGCGGCCATTGACCATGGCGACGACGGCGTCGGGTGCGTTGTTGAAGGACTTGACCTCGGTCTTGGTGTCTTTGAGGACGCCGCCCTTGACGGCGTCTTCAATCATCATCAGGCCAGTGGTGCCGTTCTGGCCGCCGATGCGCTTGCCAGCGAACTCCTCGACGCCTTTGGCTGCGCAGGCTTCGGGGACGATGAGGTACTGGACGGAGACGACGAAGTGCTTGCTGAAATCGACAATCTTCTTGCGTTCGTCGGTGATGGTGAAGCCAGATGCGCCAACGTCGGCCTTGCCAGTCTGGACTGTGCCGATGATGCTGTCGAACTCGGCGGAGACGACTTTTGCCTTCACGCCCAGTTTTGCGGCGATTTTGTGGACGATGTCGATTTCGGCTCCGACAATCTGCTCGTCTTTGCCGAGGTATTCATACGGCGCAAACTCGGGGTTTGTATAGACGACTAGCTCGCCAGCCGCCTTGATTTTTTCAACGGCTGAACCAGCCTTTTTCTCTTTTTTCTCGCCGCATCCGCTGAACAGGGCGACGGCCAGGATACATGCGATGACTAAGCTCAAGCTTTTTTTCATGGTTTCTTTCTCCTAAAATTGGGTTAATGGAATATTTAAGGAAACTACTTAATCAAAATAACTATAATAGCACAAAACTTTTTGTCAAGTAGAATAATGGCAAAAGGCTTTTTATGAGCTCTGGAGGACCTGCGCACAGGGCAGGGGGAGTTCTAGAGGTGATTTCTTTTGGAAAAATGCGGCTCATCGACTTGCAAATGCAGTTTCCCTGTGTTATATTATATATCGTTTTTGAGAAAAGCCTCCGTAGCTCAGTCGGTAGAGCAGCTGACTCTTAATCAGTTGGTCGACGGTTCGAATCCGCCCGGGGGCACCATTTTTATGAATGCCAAACTCCGAATCCAAGGATTCGGAGTTTTTTGTTTTAGGCGAAGAGCAGTTTGAAATGCTCTTCGCGGAAGCCGTGCGCTTCAAGAAGCTGCTCCATAAGCGTCAGGCAGTTCTTGCATGAATGGGCTGCATGCAGGTCATTGCCGAAGGTGAAGCGGACACCTGCGTTGCGCCAATCTTCCAGCATCCGCCAGTATTTGTGGCGGACTTTTTCGGGAGAGCGGTTGTCCTGGAACATGCCGATGTTGATTTCAGCGCATTTGCCGTATTTGAGCAGCTCTTCGCAGAGCTGCTCGTTCATGCAGAATCGCACGAATGGAAGGAGTGGATGTGAAGGATCTTATAGGTAGATGTTGGCGAGGAAACTCTCGTATGCCTCCAGGTCTTCCCAGTCGATGGCGACGTTGAAGGGCATGCCGTGTTCGTCGTCGATGACGGTGAAGCCTTGGTCGTTGACGGAGAGGTTGAGCTTCTGCATCTTCAGGAATTGGGTGGAGCTGGCCAGGTGGATGGCGACGGTGTCGAACAGCACGGAGGAGGCCTCTGCATCAGCCGGATTCCCCTTGTAGGTCGGGTTCACGGAGAGCCATGCATGATAGTTGGCAATGACGTCGCGGGTGATGGGGTTGGTGCTGTTGGCTACCTTGCGGTAGTTTTCACCTGTGAGCCTGACAAGACCGCAAGTGTCCAGCGGCGTGATGATGGCCTCCTTCCAGGGTGCGGAGAAGAGCTTCTTGGCAGGTGCAAGTTCGCGGATGACGTTGTACTCCGCCGTGACGCCTGGCTCGTTGTTGTATTTCTTATGGACGCTTCCGAACATGCCGACGAAACGAGTCTTCGGGGCGATGCGCGGTTCACGGTAGAGGGCTTCGGCCAGCGTGGGGCATGGGCCGATGGAGACCAGCGTGATGGTCTCGTCCGAGGACATGATGGTTTCAATCAGTCTGCTGAGGCCGTCTTCTGAGTACTTGCCCGCATAGTCCTCTGGCTTCGCATCGCCAATCCAGGCGTTCTGCCATTCTTTGTAGTTTGGGGTGTAGCCGTGGAGCCCCGAGCAGACCTCGACTTCCGTGCGGCCCGCGTTCTGCAGGAGCTTGGTGCAGATGGTGGAGCGGTAGCGGACGTTGCCCGTGTCGGTGAGTACCATAAGGGGCTTGAGCTGGGGCTGGATGAGCAGCATGGCCAGTGCCCAGGTGTCGTCGATGTCAGAGCCGATGTCTGTGTGGAGGATGATGGGGATGCGTTTGTCTGTCATGGTCGTTTGGGGGAATTGAAGTTGGTGTTTTTGATTAATTAGCAATTAGCAA
>JAFTAC010000227.1 GCA_017458805.1 Victivallales bacterium
CTTGAGGAGAAACAGAAGAAATAGAGGTAGTTCTAGAGTTCCTAGAATCTCTAGAATCTCTAGAATCTCTAGGAAAAACATCGTTTAAACGACATGAAATCTGCGGTGAGACAATTCAGCTTATTCCTGGGTGCCATGGTGATCATGGTGTCGGGATGCTCGACTATTGTCACATCCTCCAGGCAAAAAGCTCCAATGATGGAGCAGTTTGTGGCGGGGAATGTTGAGGTGGCACTGGAGCTGGCCCAGAAGAAGCATGTCAGCACGTCTGGAACGAACGATGAGCTTGTCTGGCTTCTTGAGTGTGGGAGCCTCCAGTTCTTCCTTGGACAATACGAGGCAGCGCTGGACTCTTTCCGCCTTTGCGAGGAACTGATTGAGGAGTATGACGAACGCGCCCTTGTCAGTCTGACGGACACTGGCACCGAGGCGTTGGCGGTACTCTCGAACGAGAACGCCCTTCCTTACCGCGGCTGGTGCCGCGACCGTGTTGCGCTGGGCATCTTCAAATCTCTGGCTTATCTGGGAGTCGGCAGGGAAGAGGCGTTCCGCGCGCAGGTCAAGCGACTTCGCCAGGAGCACCAGAAAATCCAGGAGGACTACCAGAAGTTCTTTGACAAGGAACAGGAGCGTTACGAGGAAGAGAAGGCCAAGAACCAGGAGGCTGCGAAGAAGGCTGCCAGCACGGAGTACTTGAACGACCCACGAAATGTGGCCTTCGCCACTAGTATGTCTGAAACTCAGGAGGTGGCCCACCGCGGCTATGGCAATTTCCTGAACCCTGCCTCGATTTTCCTGTCGGGATTGGCGCTCATGCGTGACGGCAATTGGGACAATGCACGAATCGAGTTTGAACGGCTGTACAAGGCACTGCCCAACAACCAGTATGCCAAGCAGTACTATGCGACGGCCCTGCGGCGTGCAGGGCGTCCTTCACCAGCTGCCTTGTTGGATGTGCAGCCCTTTCCGTTCCCGTTGGAACGGAACTGTGTTTTTGTCCTCTTTGCACATGATTTGTCTCCTTCTTTTGAGCAGGTGGCTGTCTATTACCCGCTGATGATTGCCTGGCCGATATGCGTTTATCATCCTGCTGTGATGCCGAGTTTGACGGTCCAGGCGGGTGGCGCGAGCTATCCCGCCCTGCCATTGGCGGATATGGACGGTATTCTTGCGCAGGAGTTCAACAGGCGGATGCCAGCTCGTATTGTTCGCACCCTGACCTACGCTCTCATCAAGGAAGCCGCCTACATTGCTACAATGGAATCCATGAACCGTTCAATGAACGATAACGGCTCTGGTTCCAAGGGGGCGGCGATGTTCGCCACGGCGCTGGCTTACAAGACCTACCAGGCTATGTTCAACACCGCTGACACGCGCGGTTGGTTCATCCTCCCGAAGGAGTTCTGCGTGGCGCAGCTGCCTATGCCGCAGGACCGCACGCTGACCTTCACGGGGCTTCCCGCATCCTCCACGATTCAGATACCCGAAGGTTGCGGCTCTGCCATCGTCTATGTCAATGCCATGACTCCCGCAAAGATCCAATATCAGGTTTTCCCGTTGAAATAGCAAATTGATATAACAAGAACGGAGGCTTCAATGCCCCAAAACAAAAGGAACATGACCATGAAGAAACATCTGCTGAATAGCCTTCTTGCTTCAGTTTTTCTGCTGGCAGGATGCGCCACGACGACGCTCTACGACCCTGAGGCCACGAACACGGGGATACGGAACACGCACACAGTCTCCGCGGAAGAGATGAAAAACATCGCCTACGAGGCGATTGACAACGCAATGTCAAATCCGCGCTTCCAGGAGTTCCTGGCCAAGTACAAGGCCGAGATGCAGAATGAGGCGGCGCGTCCCGTTCTGAAGCTGACGCAGGCCATCAATGAGACCGACGACCCCGATTTGAACCTCGGCCAGCTCACGGACCTCTTGAATGACGCGTTGCTCAACAGGGGTATTGTGGATGTGACGATGGCCGAAGGTACTGAGTTGTCCACCTCCATCGGTGGATCCAGGAACATCGCATACGATCCGAACTTCAACCAGGCGACCGTTGCCAAGCAAGGTACTCTGATTGCAGCCCGCCTTGTGATGCGTCCGAAGGTCATCTCCAACCTCACGCGCGAAGGTTCCACCAAGAACGTCGTCCGCACCTTCAAGGTGGAAATGGCGGATATTCAAACAGGCATGGTCATCTGGAGCTTCACCAGACAGATGGGCTTCATGAAGTCCCGCGGCATATTTGGAAAGTAAGGGGATAGCCAGGCCGTGCGGCCTGGCTAATTCACTCCACGAATGATTTGGAGCAATCCACAGGAGTTTAAGGAAACAAAACATGAAAAACATCATTCCGTTAGTAGTAGCTGTTGTTTTGGGCCTGGTGGCCGTCTTTGCCGTGAGCCGCACCATCGCGGGTAAGGATGACAACCGCGAGCAGAAAGTGGACGTCGTCATGGCCTCCCGTATGCTGGATGCTGGCGACACCGTCTCCGAAGGCGTCATCTATTCGGTTTCCGTTGCCGTTTCCTCGCTGCCCAAGCAGCATGTGAAGTGGAACAACCGCAATATGATCATCGGCCAGAAGCTGGTTCATTCCGTGGCGAAGGGCGACTATATCCTGCTCTCTGACGTGGGCGGCGTGACCCTGAGCAAGGGCAATATCATCGGTGACGGCGAGTGGGGCGTTCCTGTCCACTTTGCGGACAGCACCCTTGTGAAGATGCTCCAGCCAGGCGATGAGATTGCCATCGTCGGCACCTACAAGCTGCAGGAAACCGTCAAGAAGGGCAAGGACGTCGATGCGGGGACGGATGTCATACAGCGCACCGTCACCACCGTCATCTTCCCGCGTGTCCGCATTCTTGAGCTGACTAGCGGTGGCGTTCTCCTGTCGCTCCCCCCACAGCAGGCCCTTGCCCTGACGGCCATCCAGCAGCAGGCCGACCTTTTCCCGTTGCTGCGCAAGACCAACGACACCAAGGCGATGAACCGCAAGGACGGCGGCATCTACGAGAGCCGCACCTTGACCGAGCTTGCCGAAGGGCTTAACCACATTGAGATTCCCGCAGTTCCATCAGAAATTAAAGAATAACCATCAAACACAAAAAGGAAAAGGGGTACAAAGATGAAAACAAGAAACGTTTTTATTTGTCTTCTGTTGAGTGTCCTGGCCGTCTTTGCCGCTGAACAGGAGAAGTTCAGCCTGACGGTTGGCGCCGTCAAGGTCATCGACTTGCCGTTTGCGCTGGAGTCCTATCGTCTCAGCTCGAAGGACAAGGTCACCGTCGAAGAGGTCAACAAGCAGCAGCTGCGCGTCATCGGCGTCAAGCTGGGCGAATGCAATCTTACCGTTTCGGGCGCTGGCGTCAGTATTGACTACAGCATCTCCGTCAAGGGCAACATCAACAACATCCTGAAGAGACTCCGCACGGACCTGGAGACCCTCCCCGAGCTGGACATCTCCGTGAACCAGGACTACATTGTCATCAAGGGCACGGTCAGCAACCCGAGCAACTGGAACCTCCTGAAGAAGGTGCTTCCTCTTTATGGCGACACCGTTCACAGCTTCGCCGTTTTCCGTCCCACCCCCGAGACGATGCTCAACCTCAAGAAGATGCTTGTCGAGCAGGGCGGTTTCGAGTTCGTTCCCGAAGGGCAGCAGCCCCAGCTTGGCCAGCTTGACATGAAGATCACCCCTGATGCAGTCATCATCAGCGGCGAGCTCTGCAGCCAGGAATCCATCGCCAGAGTCAAGCAGATCCTCAGCACGCAGACCTGGCTGGACCTCAGCGAGAACAACCCCACCCCCGACAGCGGCAAAATCCGCGGCATCGTCAACCTGAGCGTTGTGCAGACCCTGCTTGATGTCGAAGTCGTCTATGTGGCTGTGAACGAATCCGACGCCGACTCCTTCGGTGCTGGCGCCCCTGATTTCTCCCTGAACATCCGCTATCTCTATGACGCTGTGATGGGCAAGGCCGCCGCGAACAACCTGACCTTTGGCGCGAGCATGGCCCCCACAGTCAAGTTCCTCGCCAGCAATGGCATCACCCGTGCCTACAGCGCGGGTCAC
>JAFTAC010000228.1 GCA_017458805.1 Victivallales bacterium
CCCCCTGACCACAGCCGACCGTGCCTCCAATGCCATCATCATGGAACGCCTCCAGGCGCTTTGGAGCCTGCCTGTCCTCTCGGAGGAAATCAGACACGCCCCATACGAGACCCGTCGCGAATGGGACCTTTTCTGGCTGGTGGACCCGCTGGACGGCACCAAGGAGTTCATCAAGCGAAACGGCGAGTTCACCGTGAACATCGCCCTTGTATTTGAAGGCAAGCCCGTATTCGGCGTGGTCTATGCGCCTGTTCTCGGAAGCCTCTATGTGGGTGCCACTGGACAAGGGGCCCGAAAGGCAGAGCTGGGCATCGACTTCCACGACCGCGATTCCCTGGCTGAACTATTGCATCACGGGGGGCTGGCCGCCCTGCCCTCCCTTCCCTACAGCCGTCCGCCCGCCGAAAACCTCCGCGTCGTCGCCTCGCGCTCCCACTCCAACGAAGCAACCGAGGAGTTCATCGGCAAACTCGCAGCCTCCGCTGGACGCACCGTAGAGCGCGTCTCCATCGGCAGTTCGCTGAAGCTCTGCCTCGTCGCAGAGGGGAATGCCGATGTCTATCCACGTCTCGCCCCCACAATGGAGTGGGACACCGCCGCCGCGCAGGCCGTTGCCGAAGCCGCCAACTGCGCTGTCGTCGATGCCAACACCAACGCCCCGCTGCAATACAACAAGCAGTGCCTGACCAATCCATTCTTCATCGTGTGGAAGGAGCACAACTAGCTGAAAATGCTCAGGCGCTTTCGCCTGGCTACAGGCCGTACCATGGAATCCTACCGTCTAACCCATCTAGAGCAGCTTGAAGCAGAGAGC
Organism: Victivallales bacterium; assembly: GCA_017458805.1. Taxonomy (GTDB): domain Bacteria; phylum Verrucomicrobiota; class Lentisphaeria; order Oligosphaerales; family Oligosphaeraceae; genus RGIG3456. Next base: position 815 of record JAFTAC010000228.1, read on the forward strand.
ATCCACATTATCCGCGAAGTTGCTGCCGAGTTTCAGAATCCAGTGATGATGTACTCCATCGGCAAGGATTCCTCCGTGATGCTGCGCCTTGCCCAGAAGGCCTTTGCCCCCTGCAAGATTCCCTTCCCGTTGCTTCATGTCGATACACGCTGGAAGTTCAAGGAGATGATTGAGTTCCGCGACAAGACCGCCAAGGAACTGGGGCTGGATTTGCGCGTCTGGATCAACCCCGACGGCATCGCCCAGAACATCAACCCCATCACGCACGGCTCGGAGAAGCACACGCAGATCATGAAGACTGAGGCCCTCAAGCAGGCACTCGACTACTACCACTTCGATGCCGCTTTCGGCGGAGCCAGGCGCGACGAGGAGAAGTCCCGCGCGAAGGAACGCATCTACAGCTTCCGCAACAAGTTCCACCAGTGGGACCCCAAGAACCAGCGCCCTGAACTGTGGAACCTCTACAACTCCAAGGTCAACCAGGGAGAATCCATCCGCGTCTTCCCGCTCTCCAACTGGACGGAGCTGGACATCTGGCTCTACATCCGCCTGGAGAAGATTCCGATTGTCCCGCTCTACTTTGCCAAGGAACGCCCCGTTGTCGAGCGTTCAGGCAATCTCATCATGGTCGATGACGACCGCCTTCCGCTGAACCCTGGCGAGAAGCCGATGATGAAGAAGGTGCGCTTCCGCACATTAGGCTGCTATCCGCTCACTGGCGCCATTGAATCCGACGCCGACACGCTGGAGAAAATCGTCCAGGAGATGCTTCTGGCCACGACCTCCGAACGCCAGGGGCGCGTCATTGACTACGACGGTGCCGCCTCCATGGAGGAAAAGAAAAAAGACGGGTATTTCTAGGGCTATATTCACCAAGAGGATTGTTTAGCGTAGGCCGCGTTCGCGGCCAGCGCACGGAGTGCGCGACAATCGTAGCCCAATGCATGCGCCCGTAGGGCGCGTAGCATTGGGGAAGACCGCCCTCCTGACTTCGCGCCCGTTTGGGCGCAACAAAAACTTACCGTTACCTACCCTCTTGGAGAACATAACAATAAAAACCAGATGAAAGCAGGAACAGTCATACTTGCCAACGGGGATTATCCCGCTTCCCCCTACTCCTTGCAGCTCCTGCAAGAAGCAGAGCGAATTGTCTGCTGCGACGGCGCTGTGCAGACGCTGCTGGCTCACGGTCTGGAACCAACCGTGGTTATCGGTGATTTGGACAGCATCGCTGAAGATGTGAAAAAGAGGTTGAGCGGAAAAATCATCCAAGTGGCAGAGCAGGATACGAATGACTTGAACAAGGCGTTCCGCTATTGCCTGTCCAAGAACTGGCTCGACATAATCATTTTGGGAGCCACGGGAAAACGCGAAGACCACACACTTGGGAACATTTCCCTGCTGGCGGATTTTGCCAGACAAGCCCCTGCAATCCGCATGGTGACGGATTATGGATGCTTTCTGCCGATGCTCAAGAGCGGAGCCATCCCCTGCCTCCCCAAGCAACAGGTTTCCATTTTCGCGCTGGAGACCGACACGCCCATTGTCTCCCACGGATTGAAATACCCCCTGAATGAGCTGGCCCCACGCCGTTGGTGGGAGGCTACCCTCAACGAGGCCCTCGGCGATTCTTTCACACTCACCTTTCCCGAAGGCAAATCACTGCTTCTGTTCCTGGCTCGAGTCGTTTGAAGGCTTCTCAAAGTACTTGATGTAAATGTGTTTCAAGCCAGCATCTCTTGCCTGTTGAATCATGTTTTCCGTGCCACGGCTGCCTGGGTAAAGAACGGCGATAAGAGCTTCCGCGCATTGAGCCATCTCGTGGTTGCGGATGGGGCCAGCTTTGCGCCCAAGTTTCTCCCAGTCGGCAGGATGCCGCTCTA
>JAFTAC010000229.1 GCA_017458805.1 Victivallales bacterium
GCCAGGCGCAGAACGCCTGACTACCCCGCCAGGCGCAGAACGCCTGACTACCCCGCCAGGCGCAGAGCGCCTGGGCACATCACGTCAGGGCCGTAGGCCCTGACTACCATTCGCCTTACATGAACAAACTACTGCCATTCATAAAGAAATACAAGTGGTATGCCATTCTGGCGCCCCTCTTCATGCTACTGGAGGTGGCGCTGGAGCTGATGCAGCCCAAGTTCATGGCAACCATCATCGACAAGGGCGTCGCCAACGGCGACACGGCGCTCATCTGGCGCACCTGCGTCATGATGCTGGTCACCTCCTGCCTGGCCGTCATCGGTGGTTTTGGCTGCACCTTCTTCTCCTCCCTCACGGGACAGCACTTCGGCACAGACTTGCGCGAGAAGCTCTTTGAGCATGTTTTGAAACTGTCGTTTGCCGAGACGGACCGATTCAAGTCCGCCTCCCTCATCACACGCCTGACGATGGACGTCAACCGCCTGCAGCACTTTGTGGTCATCTGCCTGCGCATGATGGTGCGAGCCCCCATCAGCGCCATCGGCGGTTGCATCATGGCCATCGCCATCGACTGGCGCATGGGCGGCGTGCTGGTAGTCATGATACCTGGCATCATCGGCGCCGCCTATCTCTCCTACAAGGTCGGACGACCGCTCTATGGGAGAATCCAGAAAAAGGTCGATGAAATCAACCACATCATCCAGGAGAATCTCACGGGTCTGCGGGTTATACGCGCCTTCTGCCGCCGTGACCACGAAAAGCAGCGCTTCAACGCCTCCAACAGGCAGTTGGCCGACCAGTTCATCACGGTCGCGCGAATCATGTCCGCCATCTTTCCGCTCGGCATGCTGACAATGCATTTCGCCCTCCTGGGGGTGCTTGCCATTGGCGGTTTCAACGTGAGAATGGGCAACATGGGAGTCGGCGAGGTACTGGCGGTCATCAGCTATATCTCCCGCGTGCTCTTCTCGTTTATGGGCATGGCGCATATCCTTCAGGACTTCGCCAGTACGCGCGTAGCCGCAGAACGTGTCTTCGAGGTCCTGAAAACCAACTCCTCGGTGCAGGACAACGGCACCGACAGCGTCGATGACGCCAACGGCATCTCACTTGAGTTCAAGGACGTCACCTTCCGCTACCCCGAGGCGGCAGGGGCTCCCATCCTGCAGAAGCTCTCCTTCGCTCTCAAGCCAGGCGAACGCCTTGCCATACTCGGAGCCACGGGTTCAGGCAAAAGCACCGGGGCACAACTCCTCCCCCGCTTCGACGACTGCGAAGAGGGGCAAATCCGGTTGAACGGCAAGGACGTGCGCCAATACAGCCTCACCTCCTTGCGGGAATGCATGGCCATCGTCCTCCAGGAGGCGGTGCTCTTCAGCGGCACTATCGCCGAAAACATCCTCTGGGGCAACCAAGAAGCCTCCTTCGACGAAGTCAAGCAGGCAGCACGCATAGCGCAGGCCGACGACTTCGCATCGGGTTTCAACGACCAATACGACACCATCATCGGCCAGAAGGGCATCACGCTTTCGGGCGGACAGAAGCAGCGCGTCGCCATCGCACGCGCCCTTCTGCGCTCGCCCAAGCTGCTCATACTCGATGACTGTGCGTCCGCACTGGACGTCGCCACGGAGCAGGCCCTCCACCAGGCACTGAACACCCACCTGAAGGATACGACGGTGCTTATCATTGCGCAGCGCATCGCCTCCGCATTGAACGCCGACAGGATCATGGTTCTCTCCGATGGTGCCTGTGCAGGAATCGGCACGCACGAGGAGCTGCTTGCCTCCTGCCAGGTGTATCGCGAAATCGTCTCATCTCAAACAGGGGAGGCATTGACCGCATGACTTCCCCCCAACCATCACCCAACCACCAGAACGTCACGGTACTCCGCCTGCCGCCACGCTTCCAGAAGCTGGTGGAGGCATATAAACGCCATGCACAGGTCAACGGCGCCCCTGGAGGCGGCGGCCCGCCCCATTTGCGCCATCTTCGCAACCCCATCGTTCGGGCCCACTCCCCGTGGCAGACCTTCTGCCGCATCGTCGCGATGGCAAAGGGGCGCACCGCCTGGATTTTCCTTCTCTTCTGCCTGGCCATCATCTCCTCGGCACTCGGCCTCTACTCCCCGCTCCTCATGCGGAACACTGTCGATTGCATCCGCATCTTCGAAAAGCAGCCTGAGACGGACATAAACCGCTTCCTGATTCTGCTGGCAACGCTCGCTGGCTTCTATGTTTTTTCCTCCTTCCTCTCCTTTCTGCAGGGATGGTTCTCCGAAAAACTGGCGCAGGACACTTTGTACGACCTGCGCAAAAACCTCTTCGACCACCTGAACCAGGTCGCCATCCGCTTCCTGGACACCAAAACCCACGGCGAAATCCTCAGCAGAGCCGCCAACGACCTCTCGCTGGTCACGAGCCTGGTCTCACGAGGCATCGTCGCCTTCTTCGTCAGCATCGTCTCGTTGCTGTGCGCCCTAGGTGCGATGCTCTACTTCAGCCCGCTTTTAACCTTGGCCGCCGTCAGCACCATCCCCTTCAGCCTGCTGGCTACCAAGCTTCTCTCGCGCCACATCCGCAACTGCTTCCTCTCCCAACAGACCGTCCTAGGCCTGCTCAATGGCCATGTGGAGGAGATTTTCAGCGCACAGAAAAACGTCAAAGCCTTCAACCATGAAGCCACTGCCATCGACGAGTTCAACGCCCTCAACCGCGAAATGATGCGCATCTCCATCTGGGCAAGGATTCTTGCGGGCAGCATGCCGCCTCTGATGAACATGCTGAACAACCTCGGCTATGCATGCCTCATCGGCACAGGCGGCTACCTTGCCGCCCAGGGGCTAATCACCATCGGCACCATACTCGCCTTCACGCAGTACTCGCGCCAGTTCAACGGCCCTCTGATGAACCTGGCCAACCAGTACAACGACATCCAGGCCGCCCTGGCGGGCGCAGAACGTGTCTTCGCCCTGCTGGATGAACCGCCCGAGGCGGACGACGGCGCACGACAGCTCCCACAGCCCCTCCAAGGCAAAATCGACTTCGACAACGTCTGCTTCGCCTACAAGGAGGGCGAGCCCGTCTTGCAGAATTTCAGCCTGCACGTCAAGCCAGGACAGAAAATCGCCCTGGTGGGCACGACAGGCGCGGGCAAGACCACTATCGCCAGTCTCCTGATGAGATTCTACGAGGTCAATTCAGGCACCATCACGCTGGACGACATCCCCATCACCGACATCCCGCGCGACGCCCTCCGCTCCCGCATCGCCATGGTCCTCCAGGACACTTGGCTCTTCTCGGGCACCGTACGCGACAACATCCGATATGGCAACCTCAATGCCACCGACGATCAAATCGAGGCGGCTGCAGCCTCCATCGGCGCCGACGCCTTCATCAAGCGCCTCCCCAACGGCTACGACACCCCAATCAGCGACAACGGCGGCAACATCAGCCAGGGCCAGCGGCAGCTCATCTGCATCGCACGCGCCATCCTCGCCGACGCCCCCATCCTCATATTGGACGAGGCGACCTCCAACGTCGATACCCGCACGGAACTGCTGGTGCAGCAGGCCATGCTCCACCTAATGAAAGGCAGAACCTGCATCGTCATAGCCCACCGTCTTTCCACCATCCGCGACGCGGACAGCATCCAGGTCCTCGAACACGGACATATCATCGAACAGGGTTCCAGGCAGCAGCTCCTTGACGCAAAAGGCGCCTACTGGCGCCTGGAACAAAGCCAGTATCTCGGCGGTGATTGCTAATCACCGCCTCAGCCAAGCCACCTAACCAAAACTATGCAACAAACACACGGATTTTTCAACGTCAACAATCGCCAGTTATACGCAACCCTCTACACGCCAGACAACGGCGCCCCCGACACCGCCCTCGTTCTCTGCGAGCCATTTGCGGAGGAGAAGCGCTGCGCGTTCCGCATGCTGGTGCGCCTCGCCGAGGCAATCGTTGACAAGGGCGTGGCCGTCCTTCGCTTTGATGTGAGCGGCACGGGCGACAGTTGCGGCACCCATGCGGAGGCCCTCTGGGAGAACTGGCAGGAGGAGACTGTCGCCGCCTGCGATTTCGCCCTCAAGGCGACTGGCGCCAGGCAACTTGCGCTGGCGGGCTTCCGCTCTGGCGCCCTGCTGGCGGCATACGCCGCAACAAAGACGACCTGTGCCAAGCTTTGCCTCGTGGAACCCATCCTGCTAGGCTCCGCTCTCATCAAGGAGCTGACGCTCCGCCAGGGCATCCAGTCCATGATGAACGCCAAAACCGCACAGGCGGATGGCAAGCCCGCAGAACAAGCCCTCCCCGAGGGCTACCAGGACTTCGGCGGCTTCGTTGTTTCCCCCGCCATGTCAGAAGCCATCTCCAAGGCTGAGCTCATTGCCGACTGCAAGGCCCTTCCGAAGGAGACCTCCATCCAGCTCATCCGCGTCTCGGGCGGCAAGAACTTCCCTCCCAACTGGAAACCGCTGGTGGAGCTTGCACAGGCCTCCCCCAACGGCCAGACTCTCATCGTCGCCGACAAACCCTTCTGGGGCCAGGTCGATTACTTCGAATCCGATGCCGTCATCACCCCCATCATCTTATTCCTGACTTAACCTATTACTGTCAGATATAAATAGCCATCGAGAAACACCATGACGACCAGCAAATCCAACGGTAAAACCTCGTTCCTAGCCGCCGCGCTTCTCTCCACCTCCACCCTCCTTGCGCAGGACGGCACCTTCGTCCGCTACAAGGACTTCGGTGCGGTTGGCGATGGCAAGACCGACGACCACCAGGCCATCATAGCCGCCCATGACTACGCCAACGCACACAACCTCCCCGTGAAGGCCGATGACGACGCCACCTACTACATAGGCGACACCTACGCCACTGCAACCATTAAAACTGACGTGGATTTCGGCAAGGCGAAGTTCATTATCGACGACAGCAAGATCCCCGTCGATAGGCGTAACAAGCCCGTCTTCCAAATCACACCCGACAAGCCGCCCTTTTTCCCCACCTTCACAGGCCCTCTCAAGGCAGGGCAGACCAACATCGGCATGACCTTCCCATGCAAGACGATGATTGTCGTCACCAACTCCAACGTCAAGCACTTCATCCGCTACGGCGCCAACCAGAGCAACGGTTCATCCGCCATCGACCTCTTCATCGTCGATGAAAACGGCAACGTCGATCCCACCACGCCCATCGTCTGGGACTTCGACACCATCACGGGGGCGACCGCCTATCCGCTTGACGAAAAGCCCATCACCATCCGTGGCGGGCACTTCACCACCATTGCCAACCAGGCTCCATCCAAATACACCTACTATGCACGGAACTTCAGTATCATACGCTCCAATACCACTATCACAGGCATGACGCACCTTGTGACGGGCGAGATGGACCACGGGGCCCCCTACGGCTCCTTCTATGGCGTTTACAACTGCGCCAACGTCGTCATACGCGATTGCATCGTCACAGGGCACAAGACCTACAAGACCATCGGTTCGGCAGGCACAACGGTCATGATGGGCACGTATGACCTGGGAGCTGGACGCGCCATCAACCTCTCCTTCATCAACCTCAAGCAGTCCAACGACATCATGGACACGCGCTACTGGGGCGTTCTTGGCACAAACTACTGCAAAAACCTACTTTACGACAACTGCAAGGTATCCCGCTTCGACGCCCATTGCGGAGTCTGCAACGCGACCATCCGCAACTCCGAGATGGGGCATGCGGGCGTGAACCTCATCGGCTACGGCACATTCCTCATCGAAAACACCATCGTTCATGGACGCACCATGCTCAGCCTGCGCCCCGACTACGGCTCCTTCTGGCGCGGCGACCTCATCATCCGCAACTGCACCTTCATCAACAGGAACCCATCGGAAGTCTGCATCATCGGCGGCAGCAACAACGGCAAGCACAACTTCGGCTATGAGTGCCGCATGCCCACCAACGTCGTCATCGACGGTCTTACCATCGACGACAAAAACATGAAGC
>JAFTAC010000230.1 GCA_017458805.1 Victivallales bacterium
CAATTGCCTTTCAGAAAGGCCGTTTGAAAACTCCCCGCTGGCTTATATATTATTCTAGAAACTCTAGATGCTCTAGACGCTCTAGAAGCTCTAGATGCTCTAGATGCTCTATTGGAAGCATTGCCATCTCCCCCCAAATAACTGGAGTCACTTGTGAAAAAGGTCTTATACGCATTTTTGCTTTTTACCGTGTCTTTTGCATCGTTTGCACTCCCCATCTGGGAGGGTGCGCAGGATTCCATCGAGGTTCAGATGGGGAAAGAGCTCAAGCAGGTCTCTGTACGCGCAGAGGGCAAAAAACTCGTGCTGGACGGCGTTACGGAGGGCGAACGCGTCTGCTACATCTCAGCCCAAATCAAGGTAACTCCATTCTCGCCAGCGGGCAAAGCCCTCGCTTTCACCGTCCAGTCCAGCACTCCATTTGTCACGGAGTGCTACTACCTTCGGGCGCTGGATGAAAAGGGCAACTGGCTTTGGAGCTACAAGCTTTGGGGCAGCCCGCTACATGATTTTCCAGAGAAAAAACTGCTGATACCAGGCCAGAGCGACGTGATGGACTGGGAGAAGGATTTAGTAAAGAACATTCCTGACGCAAAAGTCCATTCGTTCATCCTCTACATCGGCGCCAAGGGCTCGGGTAAGCACATCAACATGAGTATCGGCGATTTCGAGGCTGTTGATATCACACCTGAAATGCTGCTCGAACATAATGTTGATAGCTTCAAGGAATCAGACCTGCTCACGGACGGCACCTGGCTCACGCGCCTTCGTCCGCAACATCCGCGCCTCTTCCTTAACGATGAACTGCTCCCTGCCATTCGTGAAAACGTGAAGGGACGCTTCGCAGAACGCTTCCAGAAGCTGAAGGAGGAAGTCGATAAGCTCCCCGACGATGCGCCGTTCATCATCAAGGAAGGCCTGCACACCGTCCGCCCAGACGGAACCTTCCAGCTCGTGCGCCCTGCCCTCCAGGGATGCTCGATGGTCGTCTATGAGGGTGGCAGACAGGCGGCTTCCATCGCATTCGTATATCTGATGACTGGCGACGAGAAGTACATCCCGAAGGCAAAGGCCTATATGCGACTTGCCCCAAAGGTATGGGAGTGGGCCGCCAGCGGCAACATCTGGGCGGACATCTACGGGGCCTCCCGCATCAACGCCCTCACCGCCTGGGACTGGCTCTATGACAAGATGACTCCGCTGGAACGCGAGGAAATCATCGTTCCCATGCTGGAGTACATCACCAAGACGCAGCCCAACGGCAAATACACCTTCAGACGCACCATCGGCGGGCCGATGGACGGCAACTACGGCGAGACTGCCATCGAATGGTATGCGGGACTTGCCGCCTACAGGTGCGGCGTCCGCGACGAGCTCGCCGAGCAGATGCTCCGCAGGGGCGCCAATCTCTTCGTGCAGATGATGGACTACCGCGAGCGCGTTTCAAGCGGTTCGGGACTGCTTGCCGCCATCACCAGCGGCTACACCTTCGGCCATTACCCCTACGCCTCCCTCATGTTCCTCTACTCCTGGCGCGCCGCATTTGGGGAAGACTTGACAGACCGCTGGTCCCAGATGGCCGACTACCCAAAGTGGGTTGACCACGCACTTATACAGGGACAGGAACCTGACGTGACATTCGACTATGGTATAGGCGATGCACAACACAAGAACAACCGCGTCCAGTTGGGGGTTGTCATGGCCTCGCACATGGCGCACATCATCGAGCTCTACGGAGACCGCTACCCAGAGAAGGCGCAGCGCGCATACGCCTTGATGCGCAGAATCCCCGAGAAGTGGCGCTGGGTCTCTGCAGGCACCTACCCCTTCTGGCCCTACCTGGCCGCCAAGTTCGACCCGACAATGATTGAAAAGGTGCCAGAACCACCTGAAGAGCCATATTACTTCGTTCCTTCTTTCGGTTTGCTTCTGATGCGCTCAGGCACCACACCTGACGACACCTACGCGGCATTCCGCTGCGGCTCCCGCTATGGCAACCACCAGCACTATGACGAGCTTAGCTTCGTCATCTACCGCAAGGGCTTTCTGGCGTTGGACTCCGGCAGCCGCACCGAGGCGGACCACCACCACGGCTACACATCCCAGAGCGTCGCCCACAACACCATCCTCATTCACCAGCCCCAAGAAGCCCTCCCCTCCTTCTGGAAAGCGTGGAGCTACAAGCCAGACGGCAAGGTGTGGTACAACCACGGAGGACAGTACAGGAACAACCAGGGGCGCACCATCGCCCTGCGCCATACAGACAGCTATGTCTATGCGGCAGCGGATGCCACGAAGGACTATGCGTCTATCAAGAGCAAGGAGGTTGTGCGCCAGTTCGTGTGGGTGCGCCCTGGGCTCTTCATCATCTACGACCGCGTCGAATCCTACACATCTGAACAGGAAAAGGAGTTTCTGCTCCACACGCAGAACAAGCCCGAGCCATGCGAACCAGGCGTGCTGAAGATGGTGCGCGGCGATGGACAGCTCTTCATCCGCACCCTGCTCCCGCTGAACGCCAAGCAGGGCTTTGTAGGCGGCGAAGGCCACGAGTTCGAGGCCTCGGGGCGCAACTGGGAGCTCATGCCCAATGAAACCATCGGCGATGTGATGAAGGAAACAGGCCGCTGGCGCCTTGAAGTCCGCTCCCCTGCCCCCGTCAAACGCGTGAACTTCCTGCATGTAATCGAGGCTGAAGACAGCACCACGCCCAAACCAGTTCCGGCAGTACTCACTCAGGAGGGTGATTTCGACTGCGTCACAATCGCCTGCCGCGACGGCATCACCCGCGCCATCTCCTTTGCGCGCGCAGGCAATGTCCGATGCCACATC
>JAFTAC010000231.1 GCA_017458805.1 Victivallales bacterium
ATTTTGACGTAGTCGTAGGTGAAGTCGCAGGTCCAGACCGTGAACGCGCCTTTGCCGCAGCCCAGGTCCAGGTCCAAGCGTACCTCTTTGGCGGAGACGAGCTTGACAAGCTCCTCTTCTGGCGTTCCAGCGTCCATGCCGTTTCGCACGACAGGGGCTCCTTGCATGTCCAGGTTGACCTTGTATGGGTCGAATTGGATGCCGCTGTAGCCTGCTGCGCAGAGAATGCGTCCCCAGTTGGGGTCCGCCCCGAACCAGGCGGTCTTGCACAGGGCCGAATTGGCGATGGCCTCGGCGCACGTGCGGGCATCCGCATCGGAAGCCGCGCCAGTCACATTGACCTCGACAAAGCGCGAGACACCTTCTCCGTCCCGCACCATCTCCTTGGCCAGGCGCCCAGCCAGCACGGCCAGCGATTCGGCGAAAAGCTGCGCTTCGGGCGTGTTAGCCTGGATGGTCGGGTTCTGGGCGGCTCCGTTGGCCAGCACCAAGAAGGTGTCGTTCGTGCTGGTGTCACCATCGACGGTGATGCGGTTGAAGCTCCTGTCGAGGGCCTTTGCCAAGGCCGCGCGAAGTGCTTCGACGGTGATGTCCGCATCCGTTGTGACGTAGGCAAGCATGGTGGCCTGCGGGGGCATGGCAGGGCGAAGCTTGGGGGCAATCATGCCCGCGCCCTTCGTCATTCCACCCAGAGTGACGACCTTGCCACCAACTTCAATCTCCAAGGAAAAGGCCTTTGGGCGCGTGTCCGTGGTCATGATGGCCAGCGCAGCATCTTTGCCGCCCTTCTCCGAGAGAGCCTTGGCAGCCAGCTCAGTTCCCTTCAGGATGATGTCCATCGGCATGGGAACGCCAATGCGGCCCGTGGATGAAACCATCACTTCTGCGGGTTTGCATCCCAGTAGTTCTGCCGCTTTGGCAGCGGTTTTGCGTGCATCGGTCAGACCTGCCTCGCCTGTGCATGCGTTTGCGTTGCCGCTGTTCACCACGACCGCATGGACGCACCCCTGCTTCGCGATGATTTCACGGTCATAGACAACGGGAGCCGCCGCAAAGAGGTTGGAGGTGAACGCCGCTGCCACATTACAGGGGCGCTCGCTGTAGATCATCGCCATGTCGGGGGCACCGCTGCGCTTCAGCCCTGCCTTGACGCCCGCTGCCTTGAATCCCTTCGGGGAAGTGACGCTCCCCGTTTCGTTTATAATATCTTCCATTGTTGTACCTTATGTAAAAAAGTTATGGTGTGGTGGAGAAGCGCATGCCGTCCTCTGCGACAATGAAACCCGCTTCATTGACATCCTTGCGAAGCTGCTCCATGTCTCCGCAGGCTCCGCGCATGATGTGCGAACAGAACATCGGGATGCCTGGCTTCAGGAAACCGAATGTCGTCAGGAACTTAGCTTCGCAGGCAATCATGTCGAGATTGCAGTGTTCGCCGACGCGCCAGTCATACAGGGTGCCGCAGGTCATCTCCCAGACGACCGCATCCACGGGTGTCGCCTTGCGCAGGCGTCCCCAGGTACGGCTCGGGAACCAGGAACCATCCAGCGTATAGAAGAGACGTTCGCCCGAAGGGCAGGTGACCCCCAGATGGGCGGACAGCTCCCCTGG
>JAFTAC010000232.1 GCA_017458805.1 Victivallales bacterium
ACGCCTTGGCGGTAATGCGTCAAAACAAAAACAAGGTCATAGATGTCCTTGTCCTTGCGTCTGCCATCGAAAGCGAGCGCCTTGAGCGGAATATACGCGGCAGGACGGCAGACGTTGATGATTTCTTCAACCTTGTCACCATTGGCGTTGACACCTTCCAGTCTCACCTTGCGCGGTTCACGCAAAGCAAGCCCAAGCCCCTTTGTCTGGATGGCTGACAGTTCATTGCTCATCTTGTGCATCAGCGAATCTACGGGGCCTGCGTATTTGGGTGTCAGGAAGTCAATGATGAGGGCATTTGCTCCTTCGCCTTTGACAAAAGAGTGCCGTTGCAGCCGCCCTTTGTCGTTCAGGCGGTTTCGGTAGCCATTCTCCTGGAGAATCTCACTGATTTCCTTGTACTTCTCGTCATCGGACACGGCAAGGGAGATGCCGAAGTCGATGTCCATCGTGCCGCAGTGCGTGGTCGCGTCATAGTCGGAAGAGCCTTCGGGCGCGGTTATGTATCTCGGGACAAGCCCGCCTATGACAACAAGGAAATCGCGGTATTCTCCGAGCCGCCCCCAGATGTCGAGCAGGCCCTTTTCGACCATTTGCGTGATGGTCCGGCTATAGTCCGTGATGCGCGTGTTTATCTCAGGCATTTTCGTTGCTCCAATTCAAAAGGGTGTCGCGGAGGTAGTCGGCCTGGTCCTCATTGCGTCCAGGCATCCGCTTCAAATCAAGGTAGAGCTGCACGTCGGAAACCACGGGAAGCCCGTCAACCTCATGACCGCCGAAGAGGAAACCTGCATTCTGTGGAATGTAGAGAATCACATTGCCATCGCTCTCGACTGGAAACAGGTTTGGCAGTTCATCGGGAATCTGTTCCGTGTATGCCATGACAATGCTTGATTCCATGTAGGGGGCACGCAGATATGCGCCTGATGATCCCATAAAGCCAAAGCGGGCATTCTGACTTTTCAGTGATTCAGCAACTATATTGAGCCCCTTTCGGAGTGCATCGAAACTGGCGGCGAACATCTGTCGCCGCACATAACGGTTGAAACGATAGACGGACAGCCAGTCGTCAAGCATTTTTTCTGGATTCACCAGCAGATAGCCGTTGTCCTCCTGGCGGATATAGGCGTTGTCCAACATTCTATGGATGATGATGGAGGCGTAGGCCTTGGTCATTGCCGCATCACTGGCCAGTTCGACCAAGGTCCAGACGCGCTGCGGCTGGTCGAAGAAGATGCGGGGTATCATTGCCCCCTTGCCGACAAAGGGACTTCCACCGCTGTTACGACTTTCCTTTTGGCTTTTGTTTTGGATTTTGACAATGTACGTGATGATGCCAGGCAACGTGATCCTGGATGCTCCGTCCCTGGAAAAGAAATGGATTCCCTTCTCGGAATAGGAATCAACGAAGGACTGGGTGAAGGATGTTGCAGCAAATAGCAATTCCGCGCCCGTCTTCATTTCCGCTGCAAACATGGAGTGGAACTTCTCCACTGTAGGCCGTGAAATGACGACATGGCACACGATGAGAATCCGTTTGCCTGATGGAAGCTGCAAGGCAAGGCATCCGTCGGGCAGGTCATTCTCCCGCCGAGGAGTCCATGGAAGGCCATGGAACTGGAAGGCTTTTCGCAACCCTTCGATGATTTCCTGAATTTCTGGATTGTTTCTCATGACAAGGCGATGTTTGGTTTTTATGTTTTGCGTTAAATATATGGCATTGATTTTAAATTACAAATCAAAGCCATATATTTTATGGAAAGTGGAACGCAGTTCGGCAATATGGGCATTTCAAACACCCAATGCGACGCTGTAAACTTCAATGTTGGTGGAAAACTCGACTAACTTTGAACTAAGGCAACACCAGCGCATCCTCGACAATTAAATGATGGTTCGTTTGTAATCGGTAAGGAAGGGCAGGATTCTTCCTTATCCTCCTGGCAGCCATTCGGTGGAAAGCTGCTGGGGGATTTTTGTATCCACCAAACAACAGAAAGGAAAAAAGAAATGCCCAAAAACATCTCGGAAAAACAAAAGAAACAGCTTGTTGATTTGGTGAAAAATGGTCAGACAGTCGCTGAAGTCTGCAAATTAGCTTCTGTTTCCAGAAGTGCCCTGTACCGCTGGATGTCGATATTTGCGCCGCGCAAGCGCTGGGCGGCCCAAGGTGAGATCGATCTCAATTACGTGTACAAACTAGAACGAAGACTGGCGACATTGGAGGAGGAAAACGCAATATTCCGCAAAAGCGGGTGCGGAACAAAGTCGTCAAACGCGGAAAAGGTGGCTGCCGTAAAAGCCCTCAAGGGACAATTCACTGAACACGCCATTTGCCGCACTCTTGCCCTAAGCAAGGCAACATACTATCGGATGCTTGAGCGAAAGGAGACTTGGTTCAGCAAGAAGAACGATGAGCTTCGTCCAGCCATCAAACGTATATTCGAGGAAAGCAAGGAACGATTTGGAGGAGCAAAGATAGCGGCGCGTTTGAGAGCAGAAGGGGTAATTGTTTCTCAGAAACACGCATCGAAGCTGATGAAGGAAATGGGACTTGTCTGCAAGGCATCACGTCTGCGAACCTACAATTCAACAAACCGCAAAGGCCGTTTCTTCCCAAATCGGTTGCTGCGGAAGTTCACAGTGGAAAACCCGAATCTCATCTGGGTAAGTGACATCACCTTCCTGATGGTCGGAGACGACATGGCCGCAATCTGCGCCATTCTTGACCTGTATGCCAGAAAGGTGATCGCATACGAAATATCCATGTCCGCCGATACGGAACTGGTCATGAAAACATTCAAGAA
>JAFTAC010000233.1 GCA_017458805.1 Victivallales bacterium
ACACGATGGAGCTGCGGGAGGGGGCGCAGTACCTGAAGGAACGTTTCCACCTCGAAGAGGACATTGCGACCGTTTTCCGTGAGCTGAAGGCGAGAATCCGCCACGTCTATACGGACGATGGGACCTTTTTCCCAGGTGCCCTTGCGTTTTTGCAAAAGCAATATGACGTGGGGGTGAAGCTGGCACTGTTCACCTCAGCCGAAGGCGAGGCGGCGCGAGCATCCCTGGAGAGAAACGGGGCGTTGCAGCTATTCAGTTGCATCGTCTCTGCATCGGATTTGGATTTGGACAAATCCAAGCCAGAGGCATTTCTCTATGTGCTGGAACGTCTTGGAACGGATCTTGAACACACAGTTGTCTATGAAGATTCTGAATACGCCATACAAGGCGCAAAACTAACAGGAATGACAGTCATCATCAAACCACAATTCACATGAAGACAGTATTGACAATCGCAGGGTCGGATTCATCGGGCGGCGCTGGAATCCAGGCTGATTTGAAAACAATGTGCGCCCACAAGGTCTATGGCATGTCCGTCATTACGGCTCTGACAGCGCAGAACACGACGGGAGTCCAAGGCATCCATTCCGTGCCGCCTGCATTTGTGCGGGCGCAGATGGATAGCGTCTTCAGCGACATCTTCCCAGACGCCGTGAAAATAGGGATGCTTTCCAATGCGGAGATTATTCAGGCGGTCGCCGATGGTTTGAAGGCCTACAAGCCCGCCAATATCGTGTTGGACCCCGTGATGATTTCTACCTCGAATCACCGTCTCTTGGAGGCCTCTGCCGAGAAGGCGTTGATTGACATTCTGTTGCCTCTAGGCGACATCATCACACCGAATCTGCCCGAGGCGGCTGCACTTTCTGGCATGGCCGCCATCACGTCCAAGGAGGAGATGGTGCAGGCCGCACGCGCGATTGCAACGCATACAAAGGCTGCCGTGCTGGTCAAGGGCGGGCATTTGAACGACTGCGCGGACGATTTGCTTTTCTGCGACGGCAAGGAGTACTGGTACAGTGCGAAACACGTTGATACGAAGAACACGCACGGCACAGGATGCACACTCTCCTCTGCCATCGCCAGCAATCTGGCTCTGGGATATGATCTGCCCAAGGCGGTGGAAAATGCCAAGGCATATATCACTGGTGCCTTGAAGCACGATCCGAAGCTGGGTCACGGCAACGGTCCCCTGAACCACTTGTGGAACTTGGAGTAGCCAGGGCGTACTGGGGTAGCCAGGGCGTCCACGCCCTGGTGTTGAAGTTTTAGAATCTCTAGTTAAATAATTTAAGGTGGATCTATTATGACACTGAAGCTTGGCTTTGCAAAGAAAGCGCTGCCCTCGCCAGTCGGCACGGAGTTATGTGGCTATGGCTACTATATCAACCGCATCTGCAAGGAGGTTCTGGACACGCTTTACGTCAGGTGCATCGCCCTCTCGTCAGGGAAGGTGAAGTCGCTGGTTCTTTCTGCTGATTTGATTGGTCTTTCTGATGAATTGCACGAAGAGGTTCGAAAACTCATAGCCGACAAATTAGGCTATGCGGGCAAGGAGGTCATGATTGTCTGCACTCACACGCATACTGGTCCTTCCACCAACCATCTGGTTGGCGGCGGTGTGATGAACAAGGAATACAACCTCACGGTTCCCCCTGTCTTCCTGGCTGCAGCCGAGGCGGCTGTCGAGGACCTTTCGCAGTGCGAAGGCATGGAGGAGTGCTGCGAGCCGATTGAGGAGATTGGCTACAACCGCAACATTCCCGATGGGCCGCATGACAATATCATGCGTGGACTGGTTGTGAAGCGCACTGAAAAGGCGCCAGTGGCCATTGTCAGCTATCCCTGCCATCCCGTGACGCTGGGGCCGCGTCCGCAGGCTTCTGCGGATTATCCAGGTGCTGTTTGCCGAAAATGCGAGGAGAAAGGCTTGGAGGCCATCTTCCTGACGGGCGCCTGCGGTGACATCAACCCGCTCATCAACCGCATCAAATGGGGCAGCGGAACGCCAGAGACCGTGGAGCAATACACCAAGATTTTGGTCAAGGGCTTTTTTGACGGCCTCAAGAAAACGGACGATATGGAGATTGACAATATGGAGTTTGACACGACGGTCAAACTCCGCCCCTTGGACGAGAAGAACATAGATGAAATCGTCAAGCTGGGCTCTTTTGAGGATGTCGCCAAGTCTTGGGGCTACACAATGCTGAAGCAGCTCCCCATCAAGGACGACCACGTGATGGTCCGTGCCATCAAAATCGGTCCAATGGTCTTCTGTTCCTTCCCGTTCGAGACCTTCACCATGGTAGGCGACATCGTGCGCGAAACCTACCCTGGCAAGAACATCGTGGTGCTTGGCTGTGCAGACCACACGCACTCCTACCTGCCCAAAATCACGCCTGAGCTGCAGAATTCCTACCCTGTCGTTGCCGCTGCGCAACTGTATGTCTATCCCGTCATCGCCGTCGGTGCTGCCGAGTACATCGGCAAGCAAATCGCTGATGGTATTGCTCGCTGGATGTGAGGCCCGTAGCCAGGGCCT
>JAFTAC010000234.1 GCA_017458805.1 Victivallales bacterium
CAAAATTAATTACGCAATTAAACACTAGTTTTGAAATTACCTCTGTAATTATAACGTCAATCTCTTTTCGTTACCCCTCTTACTATTTTGAATTCTCCTTCAACCATACTCTTTGTCAGCGAATACGCAGGCTTTCTCGGAGGCAGTGAACAGTATGTCCATCAAGTCGCCTGCTTGCTACGCAGAGAGGGGTATCGACTTGAATTGCTGCATAGCATGACCGCACGCAATCCATCAGAGTACCTGGCCGCGTTCGATGCTGCCGCCACAGGTCTCGACCAGCTGTCGCCCAATCCACAAGCCGTCATCTTGCACCGTATTTGGGACACGGACCTTGCCGAGGAGTTGCTGAAGCGCTTTGGCAACCGTCTGGCACTGGTTGTCCACGACCACGAAGTATATTGTCCACGCCGCTACTACTACACGCCGTTTGGACGCACCAACTGCTCGCGCGCCTACTCCTTGCTACGCTGTGGACTATGTGGCTCGCTGGTCTCCCATCGCCATTGGCAAGGAGGTCTGCCGACCTTCCTGCGTGGCAGATTTAGCGAGTTCCAACGGCGTTTCCAGATGGCGAAGCGGATACCACACAGCATCGTACTCTCTGAGTTCATGCGAGACAATCTGGTACGAAACGGCTTTGACCACCAGCGCATCATCGTCCTCCCCCCCGTTGTCCCCGTACCAGAAAACGTCCCTACGCCAAGCGAAGAGCATTTCAAAAACTCCCTCCCTATGATTGGCTTCGTCGGACAGCTTCTGCGCGGGAAGGGAGCTGACATCTTCATCGATATCCTCAAGGAACTCGCCAGACGTGGCAAGTCCTTCCGTGCGTTCATCGTAGGCGACGGTCCCGACCGCCCTCTGCTGGAAAACCAGCTGACAGATACTGGCCTGAAAGTCGAGATGCCAGGCTTCGTCCAGAATCCCACAAATTGGTACGACAGTTGCGACATTATGCTGCTGCCCTTCCGCTGGCAGGAGCCCTTCGGGCTCGTCGGCGCCGAAGCCGCCGCCCATGCGCTGCCAGTCGTCGCCTCCGATCTGGGTGGCGTACATGCATGGATGCTCCCTGGCAAGACTGGGCTGACCGTCCCCGCAGGAAACGTGACCGCCTTCGCGGACGCCCTCTGCACACTGCTGGACAGTCCGTCCCTCTGCGCGCAAATGGGTCTCCGTGCCAAGGAGTTCGCTTCCACCGCCTTCTCGGAAGACACTTTTCTCAAGGGCTTTGCGAACATACTCTGACAACTGATGCAGGACAACACGTCCACCCCCGAAACGTAGTCTGCCGCTCTGAAGGAACCAATCAATCATGAATCCCGACAAACCAATTGCACAGTTTACCGAAGCAGCCTCCGTGCTTCCTCCCCCCAAAGCTTCCCGACCGCTGCGCATCCTTGTCGATACACTGCCCTTCGACCATGGACAGTCGGGCATCTCCGAGTACGACCGAGCAGTCATAAAGGCATTGAAGAAAGCCGGGCATGACATCACAGTGCTCTCCATCCCGCAGGACGCACACTTTTTCTCGGACAACAAGGTTGTCACGACGCCCTCATGGGCCCAGTCTGCCGCAGGTTCTATCCTCTACCATCTATTTGGACTTCCAAGACTCCTGATTCCAAGCGACTACGACTTCTGTCTTGTGGGAGCCGCCAACCGCAGATTCCCCCTCTCAAGTTCCATCCCCGTCATCGGTGTCATCCACGACCTGGGGCACTGCCATAATAAAAAGCAGTATGGTCCCTTCCACAACATCTACCTGAACCAGGTTCTGGCGCGCCTGGTGCGACGCACCGCCACCCGCGTCGTGGCCGTCAGCCAGGCAACTTTTGACGATATTGTTAAATTCTGGCACATCCCGCCCGAACGCATAAGCATGAATCCCAATGGCCTTTCCCTGCCCAAGATTGACGAAAGCGGCTTTCTGGAACGCTACGGGCTAGAGGCAGGCCACTATATCCTCTTCGTCTCACGCATTGCCGCCAACAAAAACCACCGCCGCCTTGTCAAGGCATACGAAAAGCTGCCACAGGAGCTTCTGAAACAGCACAAGCTGGTTTTCGTCGGCTCCAACGAGGGCTGGGGAGACCCTGAACTGGAGAAGCAGGTCAACGAATCCCCCTGCATGGACAACATCATCTTCACAGGCTACATCCCCGATGCGTTCAAGGCAGAAGCCTACCGCTGCGCCTCCCTCCACGTCTTCCCCTCCCAGCTGGAAGGCTTCGGCTTCCCGCTCATCGAGGCCATGCACTACGGTTGCCCTTGCTGCTGCTCCAACAACTCCTCCCTAGGCGAGTTCGGCAAGGGAGCCGCCCTGCTCTTCTCGCCCACAGACGTTGACGGCATGCGGGACGCCATGCAGACCATCCTCGAAAACCGCGACGGCATACGCGAAAAGCTCATACAGGCAGGCCTCCGCAAAGCCAGCGAGTTCTCATGGGAACACCATGCTGAAAAAATCATCCAAGTGTATGAGAGCGCCAAAGCCAAGTCGGGGGGAAACGCATGACATCCCACACCCTCTTCGGAATACGCTTTGACGCAGTTACGGCACAGCAGGCTCTGGAGCGTCTAGTTTCGCTAGCAAAAAACGCAAAGGCGCTGCAGCTTCCCGCACAGCTGGCCGTGACCGTTAATGTCCAGATTATGGTTCTTGCACGGCGCAACTCTCAAACCTTGCTTCCGATTATCAACGCCGCCCCGCTAGTGGTGGCGG
Source organism: Victivallales bacterium (assembly GCA_017458805.1). Classification (GTDB taxonomy): domain Bacteria; phylum Verrucomicrobiota; class Lentisphaeria; order Oligosphaerales; family Oligosphaeraceae; genus RGIG3456. The sequence goes on from JAFTAC010000234.1 coordinate 2,726, forward strand.
ACGGTGCCCCCCTTGTCTTCGCCAGCAAGTTTTTCGGTACCAAATTGCCAGAACGTGTAGCAGGCTCAGACCTAATCTACGACATCGCAAGAGCCGCTGCCGACAATGGCCTTCGAGTTTTCTTCTTCGGTGGCCAGGAAGCCTATACAGTACAGGCCATGGAAAAGCTGAAAGCTCTTTTCCCGAGTTTGCAGATTGCAGGGCACTCCTGCCCGATGGTTGCCATGACCCCCAACGAAACCCAGCGTCGCGAGGAGGAGGCGCTATGTCGCCAAATCACCGATGCCAACACGGACATTCTGCTGGTTGGGCTCGGCTGCCCCAAGCAAGAGTACTTCGTGCATCGTAACGCCGACAAGCTAAAGGGCATGGCCGCAATTGGCCTTGGCGGCACCTTCAATTTCATCTGCGGTCATATATCCCGTGCCCCCAAATGGATGCAGCATCTTGGGATGGAATGGATCTATCGTATCCTCCAGGAACCAAAACGTCTTTTCATGCGCTATTTCATAGACGCCTTCTACCTCGCCGCCTATATTCTGCGTGAACCATTCCGCCGTCAATGCGAAGAAAGCAACTCCCGATAAAAACCAATCAGCCGCTGTGATAGCGCCGTCCAGCTGTACTGTTTCACATCCTCTAGTGCGGCTGCGACCAGACTGGCACGCAGTTCAGAGCTGTCCATCAGCTGCTTATAGTTTTCAACCAAGGCTGTCATGTCGTCAGGGGGAAAAAGCAACCCATTTCGTTTATGGACGACAAAATCCTTCAGGCCACCTGCATTGGAGGAAATCACAGGCAGCCCCGCAGACCACGCTTCCAGCACGACAATTCCAAAGGGTTCGTGGATGGAGGGCAAAACAAAAACCTGCGCCTCGTGCAGAATCGCCCTTAGACGCTTGTCCGTGGGCGGCAAACCTGGTATGATGGTCAACCGTTCAGCAACCTTCATCTCCCGCGCTTGCGTTTTAAGCTCCTCGCAATAAGTTGGTGCAGTCACTGGACCGATAAGCAGCAAATGACTGTCTGAATCCTCTGCCAGAAGATTTAGCAAAGCCTTCTGGTTCTTCTGGTAATCGATGCGTGATATGCATAGAATCAGGCGACGCTCTTTCGGAATGCCCCACTCCTCACGAGGCGAAGAAGTCTGCTTCACTTGAAATGCATCGCAGTCAACGCCATTTGGCAGATAGACGATATGTTTATTGGGAAAGCGCTCTTTCAACAACGCTTCCTCGCCATGGCTGATGCACACCACTCCATCAGCCTCCTCAACAGGGCTTCGACGAAGCCGTAAAACTCGGTCAATAATGCCACCGTAATGGAAAAGCCCCTTGGTTGGCTCCATCATTTTGCGCAGTTCCTCAGCAGGAACCGCCGCAAAACCACCATGAAGGCTGATGACACAGGGGATGCCAAGATGGTGCGCCAACAAGGCACTCTGCACGGCCATCCGTCCGCCGCAATGAATGTGAATTAGATCAAAATGCCCTTGTCGCAACGCTTTAAAAAGTTGCGGACAAAAAGGATTGCCCCCCTTTTTGTCAAGAACAAGACGAGTTTTCTCTGGAAGAGGAATGTAAGGATACCAGTAGGGATAGCGACAAATGGATACTCCATCACGTACTTCTTGACCTGGAACGGCGAGGGCACTGGTCGCAAAAATCACCGCATCCAGCCCTGCTTCCCGTTGTTTTCGCACGGTGTTCCAGACCACATTCTCTGTTCCACCCCATTCATCGAAGGCAAAACGGCGCACAACATGCGCGACTTTATGTGGATGTGTTTCGCCTGGCATAGTCCCGAGTCCCTTTCCAATGGTAATATTTTTGCGTCAAGCGGCGAACTGGAGCCATGGGCAATTCCTTAAGCCCAGCCGGGTGCTTCAACAAAAACACCACATCCCGCAGTATTTCCTTCACACCAGCCGCCAACTCGCGCAACAACGAGGGTGCATCGCCAAATATCGCGCCATCCGCATACCCTTCACCGTAGAAGCGGCGCTTAAGTTCAACAAGCGTATAGTTGTGGGAGTGCTCAACTACTGCATCTTGAGCATAGGCTATCCGCATGGGGCGGCGATGCGCCCACTCCACATCCTCCGAATAGCGGATGGTTTCGTCAAAGGGATTAGCCAGAAGATCGTCACGCCTGGCAGCCGATGTCACCAGCGAAAAGAAAAAGCGCCATTTCGCGGCGGTCTTTCCATCCCCAAAAGCGCGTATATTGTCCTTACGTACAAGGTATTGGGCATCCTTGCGCGGCAGCTGGTTACCATAAACGGCATCCGCCATCCCATTCAAAAGCGGTGCTATAAGATTCGCCAGCCAATGGTCGTCCTGCGGGATGGCGTCTGCGTTGTTGAAGACAATGACATCCCCCCTGCTCTGTCCAATCATATAGTTCAGACGTTTGCCAGGGATGTAAATGCCATCAGGACGCGGCAGACGCCTAATACGCTCCTTGAAAGAAGCAAGTATCTCAGGTGTGCTGTCATCGGATGCGTCATCGCAGCAAAGAACCTCAAATGGAACATCACAACGTTGTTCCAGAATCGCTTTCAGGGTCGCCCCTATGAAGGCCTCGTCATTTCTGGAACGCACCAGGATGCTTACCAGACGGCACATAAAACACCACTAGGTATTAAGCTGGCGTATTGAAAGAAGCCAAAGCTGCCTCCACCGTGTCGTAAATCTCAAATACACGGCTAATGTGTGTAATGTCAAACACAATCTTGGGACGTGGCTGAATGCAAGCCAACTTGAGGATGCCACCATTTGCATTTAGCCATTGGAGAATGGAAACCAGAACTCCCAGACCAGCTGAATCGATATGGGCCATCTTCGAGAGGTCAAACACAACTTTCTTCTGTCCTGCAAGCTTGTTAAACATCTCAGCTTTGAACTCTTCCGAGCAAGCAGCCACAAGGCGTCCTTCTATCGAAACCTTTTCGACATTATCAACTATCTCACAATGATACTCCACGTTTGCTCCCTTTTGATATCCAATTCAATTCCAAGATTATAATTAGTA
>JAFTAC010000235.1 GCA_017458805.1 Victivallales bacterium
CCTTAAGGGCATCCAGATCCTCCCAGCACTCGACAAAGGTGAGGGTGTCTGGCTTTTTGACAGACGGGAGGTCTGTGGCGCAGTCCTCATTCAACCCATAGAAGATGCAGCCTTTCTCGGCACGGACAGTTACAAGGTTTGCCTTTGTAAGCTCGATGAACTTTTCGCGGCAGCCCTCATTTAACACAGTTGTGGCAATGACGTAAATCATGATGGTCTCCTGTTGTTTGTTCTTTGATTCCAAAAGACTGAAACACCCATAACTTAGCTCATCCATAGTGTTATTTCAAGAGGATTATGCATTTTTATTATTCTGTGGCTTCGCAGAATGGGCGGGCATTAGCGTTGTGGAGGCCGTATGTGCGCGTTGCGCACCCCAGAAGCACCCGCTGAACACCCCAGAAGCACCCGCTGCGCACATAGGCGTTGTAAAATGGTTTTGTGGTAATTGAGCTACGCTTTTTTTGTGTTTGGCTATTTGCAATCTATCATGTTATTGGGTAAATTATACCTGTCCTGTGTGCCGCGCTCAAGCGCGGCGGAACGCCTGTCCTGTGTGCTGCGCTTTAGCGCGGTGGAACTACCATGAACATCCTGATAGCCCTTTACCGATACTTTTTCTGGGGTGGTCTCCAGAAGGATACCCTGCGCCTGGCGGAGGAGGCGACGAAGCGCGGCCACCGCGTGACGGTCTTCACCACCTCTTGGGAGAATCCACCCGATTTCATCACGACCGTGCAGGTGAAGCCATGCGGCCTCACCAACGTGTCGCGCATGCGCCACTTCAACGAGGCCTGGATGCGTTATCGCCGTGAAAGCGGGTGTGATGTATCGGTGGCGATGGACCGTGTGGAAGGGGCGGACTTCTACTTTGCAGCCGATTCCTGCCTGAAGGCATACTACAAGCGCAGAAAGCCCGCATGGATGCTTAAGCTCCTCCCACGCTACCGTTTTATATTAGGTATGGAGGAAAAGGTGTGTGGGGCGGCTTCGCCAACCATCACCTGGTACATCTCTCCTTTTCAGAAGAAGGAGTTTATGGAGGAGTACGGGACGTCTGAATCTCACTTGCAGGAACTGCCGCCAGGCATGAACCCCGCATGTGTCCGTCCCGATGAACAAAAGGCACTTGAAATCCGCCAGGCAGTGCGCCAGGAACTGGGCATACGCGATGACGAGAAAGCGCTGGTGCTGGTAGGCACGAACATTCTACGCAAGGGGATGGACAGGCTGCTTGCCGCCGCTGCTTCGCTGCCAACGGAGCTTCGATCGAAGGTGCGCGTCGTCATCGTCGGAAACAATGACGCGGGCAAGCTGGAGGCGATTGCGGGCAAGCTGGGTGTCTGGCAGCAGTGCATCCTCACGGGGGCGCGAAAGGATGTGGATCGCATACTGCTGGCCTCCGACCTGATGGTGCATCCCGCCCGCGAAGAGGGGACTGGCACGGTGCTGGTGGAGGGGATTGCCTCTGGTGTGCCCGTGATCTGCTCCGCATGCTGCGGCTTTAGCCCGTATGTGGAGGCGGCAGCTGGGCTCGTCACCCCAGAGCCTTTCGAGCAGAAGGCATTAGACACCATGCTGCTGGATGCCTTGCAGCACCTTCCCGTACTCACGGCAAAGACACGTCAGTACGCCCAAATGCATGACTTCACCAAACGTCAAACGGTGATGGTCGATAACCTTGAAGAGTTCTACAAGAGGAAACAATGAAACCAAAGACACTTTACATTCTCAACGAGGGTTCCTTTGAGAAGATTTACGGACCCGATGAACAGGCGGCCATTGCCGAAATGTGCGACGTCTATGCGCCCGTGCAGACTCGGCAGAGCATTGCGGAGAATCCCGCCATCCTGAAGGATGTGGAGTTCATCTTCTCTGGATGGGGCGGTCCGCTCTTCGACAAGTCCTTCCTGGACAATGCGCCGAACCTCCGCGCCGTCTTCTACGGGGCTGGCTCCATCCGCGCGATGATGACGCCCGAGTTCTGGGCACGCAACATCACCATCACCAGCAGCTGGTGCGCCAATGCGGTGCCTGTGTCGGAGGTGACGCTGGCGGAGATTCTGCTCTCGTTGAAGTTGGCATGGCGCAGGATTTTCACCATCAAGCGCGAAAAGAGCTATGCCAACGCACGTTATGACTGCCCTGGCATCTACAAGAGCACGGTGGCGCTCATCTCCCTAGGGATGATAGGCCGCAAGGTGGCTAAGCTGTTGCAAAACTTCGACTTGAAGGTGATTGCCTACGATCCGTTTGCCAAGCAGACTGATGCGGAGGAGCTGGGCGTCGAGCTGGTCTCGCTGGAGGAGGCATTCAAGCGCGCCGACGTGGTCTCCCTGCACACACCGTGGCTTAAGGAGACGGAGAATATGATTACGGAGGCGCATCTGCGGAGCATGAAGCAGAACGCCACCTTCATCAACACCTCCCGAGGCGCCATCGTCGATGAACCCGCACTCTATAAGGTATTGGCGGACCGACCAGACCTGACGGCTGTCCTGGACGTGACCTATCCTGAACCGCCACCAGCGGACTCCCCGCTCTACACGCTGGAAAACGTTGTGTTGACGCCCCATATCGCAGGCTCGCTTTCTGGCGAGTGCCGCCGCATGGGACAG
>JAFTAC010000236.1 GCA_017458805.1 Victivallales bacterium
GGTTTTCCAGCTCCCACATGCCCCAATCGACGATGGAGTCCTTGGACCAGTTGTCGGGGCGGAAGTAGAGCCAGTGGCGCACTTCGGGGACGGTCTTCAGGATGATGTAGTCGCGGGCAACCATGTTGGCCATCGTGATGCCTAAGGGGGAATCCAGAGGGGTCTTGCGGACGATGGAGGGGCCTTTCTCCTCGATAGAGAGGGCGTGCTTGCCGTTTTCGCGGGCGATTTGGAGTGCGGTTAGCATCATGTCGCGGATTTGTCCCTCCTCGGTGTTCTTGTTGACGTAGCCCTTGCCGTATGTCTGGCCTGCGGTGTACTGGTCGATGCCGAAGCCGTCGATGTCCTCGACGATGGCGGGGAGGATTCCGCGGAGGAATGGGTAGCGCGGGGTGGCGCGTCCGTCTGCGCCCGAGCAACCGATGGCGACGTAGGAGGCGGTGGGGTCGGCACGGCGGATTCCTCGGGAGATGACCTTCACCTCGTCGATGTAGCGCTGGCGGATGTAGTCGGCCAGGAAGGCCGTCAGGTTGATTTCACCGCTGGCGGCCCATTCGTGGATGTCGTCCTTGAACGCGGTGACGATTTGATAGACGAACTCCTCCTTGTCCTTGTAGAAAAGCTCTGGGTTCTCGATGGGATCCTGCTTGGGGAGAATCTGCTTCTTCAGATAGCGTTTGGGAAGTCTGCCCGTCTCCACGGTGCCAAAGTGTCCAATGAGCTTGATGCCTGCGGCGCGGAGGGCCTTGATTTCATCGCGGATTTTATCGAGCTTGAGGTTGCCGTTTTCGTCCTCCAGATAGCGCCACTGGAAAAGGACGCCTTTGGTGCCGACGCCCATGAGCGCATAGCGATCCGCACTGTTGTCCGCGAAGACGGAGATGCCGAAGAGCGGGTCGGGCTGGCTGGGCTTTGGTGCGACCTTCACGTAGGAGGCCTGCGCCTGACCTGACTGCGAACCCGCCTTCCAAGTGGCGGTGGTGCAGAAGAAGCCAGGCTGTGTGGAGGCGGGGCAGGGGGCTTTGGCCGTGAAGGAATCGCCTTTCTTCAGCTGGTAGGTGGCTTTTGCTGTGTGGACGGGCTTTCCGAAGTAATCGACGGTGGTGAAGGTTACCTCCAGCGCTGTGTCAGTTTCGATGTTTTCGGCCTGGAGGGTGACCTCAAGGGGCTGCTCCAGCGTGTAGAGGGCGCGAAGACCGCCTGGATGCATGGTGACGGCAAGGGGATTCTTCGGCTTTTCTGGCGTTTTGGGGGCTTGCTGGGGCTTGTCGTCGCTGATGGAAAAGTTGTCCAGCAGGACTGTGCCTGTGGTTTTGAGACATTCGCACCAGATGCTGGCACCTGACCCGTTTTCGGGGATGGTGAAGGTATGCTCCAGTTTTGTCCACGGGGTGTTGCGCCAGCCTAGTTTGGGTTTGGTGCCTCCGACGTGGAAGCCGCCAAAGTTCTTCCACTTGCCGTCAATGTCGCCTGACACGTAGAACTGGACGAATCCCTGGGGCACAGTGACGCCTGTGGTATCGACGTAGCCCGAGAAGGTGTAGGTGCCTGGTCCCAGCTTGATGCGCTGGGTGAGCACAGCCTTGTCCTCCCCAGCAGGTATTTGGATGGCGAGTGCAGTGCGTCCGCCGCCTGCGGGCACGTTGTCCGAGGTTAGGGTGAGAGTGGCCTTCGTTTCTTTATAAAGCCTCCAGGGGGCGGGTGTCTCCGCCTCGAAGTCGCCGTTTTGGAGGTATTCCGCCGCAAAGGCGGAGGTGAAGGAGAGGGCAAGAGCAAGAAGGAGTTTTTTCATGGTGGTACCTCTTTTTTCGCCGCGCTTGCGCGCGGCCACAGGGCAGAAGGGGCACCGCGCTTGCGCACGGCCACAGGGCAGAAGTGTGTTTGCGTCGTCCTGACAGCGCGTTCCTTAGAGCGCGCTGGTTTTAACAAGTCGCTTGTGCAGGGCGATTGCTGGGAGGACACGGTCGATTTCGCCCATTGTCTCGATGTCGATGCCGAAGTGGCTGAGGAGTTCGACGCCGATGAGCATGTTGCCGAGTTCGTTGACGTGCATGGCGTTGAGAAGAAGTTTGTGGCGCAGATAGGAAACTCCCGCCTTCTCGAAGAGGGCGTTCTGGTCAACAAGATGGACGTTGTTGTCTCGTGCTACCTTGCGGATGATGAGCATGTTCTCGTCGAAGGCGTCGGCGCGCCTGGGGTCCATCTCCGAGTGATCGACGGCGTAGTAGGTCTGGAGGATTGGGATGGCGCCGAGGTCGCGGACCTTGTTGACGATGGTTGCCAGGTTCTTCTCGAACTCCACGAAGGCGACCCACTTGGGCGGGTTTGGGTTGCAGTCGTTGCCACCGAAGGTGATGACGACGCATGCGGGCTTGAAGAAGGCGACGTCCTGGTCAAAACGGTCGAGGGCTTCGCGTGTGTTGTTGCCGCTGATGCCCGAGTTGATCAGCTGGAACTTGCGCCCGAAGCGGTAGCGAAGGCCTACCTCCAGCACGTCGGCCCAGTGGAGGCAGGGCATGTAGCGTTCAGTGTTGGAGGCACCGAACACCACAACCCTGAAGTGGTCTAATTCTGTGAAGCGTTCGACAATGTCTGTGAAGATTTCTGTTGCCATGGGTATCCTTTGGGTTATAAATCATCGTATGATAGCCTGCGGGAAGAGGGTAGTGCGAGGTGGCGGGTGACGACGGAGTCCAGGAAGGAGGGGCCGACAACGGGGCGCCGATAGGAGAAGAACTGCTGCTCCTCGACGTTGGTGAGGTAGAGTTCCTTGCGGGCGCGCGTCAAGGCCACGTAGAGGGTGCGGCGGTCCTCCTCGATTTCCCGTTGGGTGGTTGACTTGTAGTGCGGGTAGGAGCCTGGCTGGACGCGCAGGACGAAGCAGATGTCCGCCTCGGTGCCCTTTGCGCTGTGGACGGTGATGAGGGTGAGCAAGTCGTCCTCCGAGTTGCCGTTTCGCATGGCGGCCTCGGCGTCGGGATCAAGCTTGAAGGCTTCGAGGAAGCGTGTGACGGATGTGTATTGGCTGGCGATTTCGACCAGGATGTCGAGGTCGCGGCGGCGTTCCGTCCACTTGTCGTAGCGCGCTTCCAGAAGATTGGTTTCATCGAAGAAGGCGAGAATCTGGGTAAGCATGGCGTCAGGCTTTGCGTCGAGGTCGAATATGTTGCCGATGAAGGAGGCGGCTGCCGGGTTCTTGTTGGCGAGGCGCGAGGCCATGAGACGGAGGAAATCAGGGCGGCTCATGCCATTGTCCGCCTCAGCGTCGTAGAGGCGTTCCGCGCTCTTCTCGCCGATTTTGGGCAGGAGGAGCAGGAAGCGGAGCCAGGAGATTTCGTTCTGCGGGACGGCCAGCGCCTCCAGCGTGGAGATGACGTCTTTGATATGTGCGGCCCGCAGGAGGCCGACGCCGCCGATGAGCCTGTACGGGATGCCGTAGGAACGCAGCTGGTACTCCAGCATGCGGGCGTGGTTGGCGCTGCGCAGGAGCACCATGATTTCCTTTGGTGGCACGCCCGTGTCCAGCTTGTGGGCAATCATGCGGACGATGCGCTGTGCCTCCGCGTCCTCGCTGTTGAAGTTCATCAGCTTGGGGGTGATGCCCACCACGCCCGAGTGTGCGCGGAGTTCCTTGTCGTAGTGGAGGGGGGACTGCGCGAGCAGGGCGTTGGCGAGGTCGAGGATGCGCTGTGTGGAGCGGTAGTTCTCCGTCAGCTTCAGCTTGATGCTGTTGGGCAAGAGGTCGCAGAAGTTGTGGACGCACTCGAAGTCGGCTCCGCGGAAGGCGTAGATGCTTTGCGCGTCATCGCCAACGCAAAAGAGCTTGACCTTGGGGTAGAGGGCCTTCAGGATGTCCCATTGGACGGGGCTTGTGTCCTGCATCTCATCGACAAGGATGTAGTCGAGCGAGTCCTGGACCTTCTCGCGGAGGGCTGATACTTGCTCCAGAGCCTGTGCGGTGCGCAGGAGAATGTCATCGAAGTCAAGGTAGTTGTTCTGGGCCTTGTAGGCCATGTACTGGTCATAGGCCTGTTCCATCAGCTCGACGGTGTCGGTGGATTCGGGTTGGAAGCTCTCGTAGTATTCGCGGACGGTGTTGCGGCGGTTGTTCATGTACGAGAAGGTGGCGATGATGCCGTTCTCGTTCGGGACGATGGTGTCCTTCTTGGTAATTTGACCGTATTTGGGGGAGTGGAGGGATGCGCGGATGCGTCGTATGGCAATCTCCTGGTCGCCTCGGTCCAGTATTTTTATGTCGTGCAGACCATAGAGCGATGCATAGCGGTGCATGAGGTTGAGGGAGAAGCGATGGAAGGTGCCTATGAAGAGCTTGCGTTCCGCACCAGGCAGTTCCTGCGAGACGCGGTCGGCGATTTCGCGCGTGGCACGGCGCGTGAAGGTGAGTAGGGCGATGCGCTCTGGAGGGACGCCTTTGACCTTCATCAGGAAGAGTGCGCGCGCGATCATAGTGCGGGTCTTGCCGCACCCTGCGCCAGCCAGGAGCATGATGCCGTCGGCGGGACCGTCGTAGGTGGCAGCCTGGCGCTGCTCGGGGTTGAGGGTGGGATCGAAGGTTTCCGCTGAAGCGTGGAGTGTCGCGCTCTGCTGCGGGGCAGTTTCGCCGAATGTGCGCCCGCAGTGCGGGCACACGATGGCGTCCAATCGGCTCATCACGCTGGAATCCAGCACACTCTTCTCACCGCAGTTTCTGCATTGGTAGGTTAGTTTGACCATTTACTTCTCCATAGACCTTATTTCATAAAGAATAATATAAATAGAAAAGTGTGTTTTGCAATTAGTGGAATAATCATAATCTCTTTACAGCAAAGTTGATTTTCGATAGAATTGGCATATATTTATAATTGTAAGATTTATCCTAATTAACAAAGGAAAAGGGGAGAAGGTGTTTTAAGACTATGGCATACAACAAACTATCCAAACTGCGTTTGCTGCATCTTGTCGAGATGCTGAAGGCTGGCCGCTACCCGAATCATCCCCGTGTGCTCAAGGAGATGCGGAAGTATTCTGCGACAGAGAACTTCGACGTGAACCAAAAGACCATCAAGCGGGACATCGAGCATTTGAAACGGGAGTATGGCGCACCGATTGCCTACGACCTGCACCGCAAAGGTTTCTATCTTACAGACCCGAACTGGGAGTTCGACGTCCTCTCCATGCGCGACAAGGAGCGCGAGGCGGTCCTTATCGGCGCACGTCTGGCAGAAGGCGTTTTCCCGCAGCCGATGGGAGGGCGCATCCGCCGCACCATTGACGCTCTTGTGCAGACCGGCAAGCAGGAACTCAGCGAGCAGGAGGCCCTGATGTCGCTGATTGTCGCTGGCTCCCGCGCACCTCTCAAGCCAGAGATTTTCGAGGACGTGTTCCAAGGATGGCGCCAGCATCGCCAGTTGCTGCTGCAATACACAAGTGCGCAGCATCAGCGCGATTCTGAACTGCTTGTAGAACCCCAGGTGCTGGCCTTCTACGAGGGAAACTGGTATCTGAAGGTGAGAGTGCTTCTGCGCAACAACATCGAGCCTGCAGAGGGCGAGAACATCCTGACGCTGGCCGTCCACCGCATCAGCAACGTCGCGATTACGACCCGCATCTTCACGCCAGACCAGACACTTGTGGAATCCACAGCCGAAGGCAGTGTCTTCGATCTGCCTATGATTGAGAATGTGCGCCTGAATCTGAGCGGCAAGAGCGCCGTCTATGCCTTGGAGCTTTTCCGTGCCCGCAAGGAGTACCAGTCGAAGAAAAACGGCAGCGTCACCATCTTTATTCCCAAGACGGAGGAGTACCGCCTGATGAACTTCATCCTCGCCTCCCAGGGCGAGGTCGAGGTGCGCGCCCCCGAAAGCCTGCGCCAGAAGGTGCTGGCCGCCGCACAGGCTATTGTTGAAAAGCACTCATAATTGCGCGGCGCGGAGCCCGCGCTTCTTCATGCCGCGCTTGCGCGCGGGGCGGAGCCCGCGCTTCTTCATGCCGCGCTTGCGCGCGGGGCGGAGCCCGCGCTTCTTCATGCCGCGCTTCTTCATGCCGCGCATCTTCACGCTGCGCACTGCGCCAAAATGTCGCAGTGCGACAGGAAAGGCGTGACATGGGCGGCGAAGGGAGAGAGGGTGTTTGGAAGGGCACTTGTGAGAGTTGTTTGAGTACAAGTCACTTGCATAATCTCTAGAAAGTTGGCACACTATCTGCATATCCTTTTGTGTCAAATAAAAAACAAGAACATAATGACAACAAAAGGAGACACAGACTATGGGAAAAATCTTAGGCATTGACTTGGGTACGACGAATTCCTGCATGGCTGTCATGGAAAATGGCAAGCCTGTGGTGATACCGAACGCAGAAGGCAACCGCACGACTCCGTCCGTGGTTGCATTCACAAAGACTGGCGAGCGTCTGGTCGGCGCACTGGCAAAACGCCAGGCTGTGACGAATCCCTCGCAGACCATCTTCTCCATCAAGCGTTTCATGGGTCGCAAATATGCAGAGGCTGGCAAGGATGAAGAGATGGTTCCGTACAAGGTGGTTGCCGGCAAGAACGGCGACGCCTACGTGCAGGTTGGCGACAAACTCTACTCCCCGCCCGAAATCTCCGCCATCATTCTTCAGAAGCTGAAGGCGGATGCCGAGGCCTATCTGGGCGAGCCTGTAACCGAGGCGGTCATCACGGTGCCTGCCTACTTCAATGACAGCCAGCGCCAGGCCACCAAGGACGCAGGGCGCATCGCGGGCTTTGACGTGAAGCGTATCATCAACGAGCCGACGGCAGCCTCTCTGGCCTACGGGCTCGACAAGAAGAAGAACGAGAAGATTGCAGTCTATGACCTGGGCGGTGGCACGTTCGATATCTCCGCACTGGAACTAGGCGACGGCGTCTTCGAGGTCATGGCCACCAACGGCGATACGCATCTGGGCGGCGATGACTTTGATACGGTCATCATCGACTGGCTGGCCGACGAGTTCAAGAAGGAGAACGGCATCGACCTGCGCCAGGACCCCGTTTCCCTGCAGCGCCTGAAAGAGGCTGCGGAGAAGGCGAAATGCGAACTTTCCTCCAGCACTTCCACGGAAATCAGCCTGCCGTACATCACGGCTGACGCCACGGGCCCGAAGCACTTGAACCAGACCTTGACACGAGCCATGCTGGAGCAGCTGACCAGCGAGCTCTGCGCCAAGACCAAGGAACCCTGCATGAACTGCATGAGGGACGCCAAACTCTCCTCCTCGCAGTTTGATGAGGTCATCCTGGTCGGCGGCATGACGAGAATGCCCAGGGTTCAGAAGCTGGCCGAGGAGATCTTCGGCAAGGTTCCGAGCAAGGGCGTGAACCCCGACGAAGTCGTCGCCATCGGCGCGGCCATCCAGGGCGGTGTCCTGGCGGGCGAAGTGAATGATGTCCTGCTGCTGGATGTCACCCCGCTTTCACTGGGCATCGAGACCCTTGGCGGCGTCTTCACCAAGCTGATTGAGCGCAACACCACCATCCCGCACAAGAAGAGTGAAATCTTCAGTACGGCAAGCGACAACCAGCCCAGCGTTGAAATCCACGTCCTGCAGGGCGAACGCTCCGTTGCCAGCGGCAACAAGACCATCGGTCGCTTCCATCTGGACGAGATTCCGCCGGCTCCCCGCGGCGTGCCGCAGATTGAGGTCACGTTCGACATCGACGCCAACGGCATCCTCAAGGTGACCGCAAAGGACATGGGCACCGGCAAGGAAAGCAAAATCACCATCACCGCCAACTCCGGCCTCTCCGAGGACGAAATCAAGAAGATGATGGAGGATGCTCAGGCCCACGCCGAAGAGGACAAGAAGAAAAAGGAAGAGGCCGACATCCGCAACCGCGCCGACTCGCTGGTTTACCAGACCGAGAAGCAGCTCAAGGACAACGGGGACAAGATTCCCGCCGAGGTCAAGGAGCCGCTTGAGAAGAGCCTCGCCGACCTGAAGGAGGCCATCAAGGACAACGACGTGGCGAAGATGGATTCCATCATGAAGGAGATGGAGAGCAAGCTCCACGCCTTCGCCGAGGAGATGTACAAGAACGCACAGGCTGCCCAGGGTGGCCAGCCAGGCGCGGGCTTCAATCCAGGCGCTGGCGCAGACCCCAACCAGGCGAAGAACAACGACGACTATATCGACGTTGACCCCAAGAAATGAGCAGGTAAAACAGGATGCTTTCCCGCGACGCCGACGAAAGGCGCGTCGCGGGAGGGCACAGGCGGAAGTTGAAGATAAGTTGAAGATAATCGGGTTGTTCCCGTCATAACCATAACCAAATAGGAGATTCACGCATGAACATCAAACCATTGGGCGACCGCGTTCTTATCGAGGCCATTGAGCAGAAAGAAGTCATCAAGGGCGGAATCGTCATTCCCGACAGCGCCAAGGAAAAACCCCAGGAAGCGGTTGTCGTGGCCGTTGGCCCTGGCAAGCGCGATGACAAGGGCGTTTTGGTTCCCGTTGAAGTCAAGGTTGGCGACCACGTTCTGACCTCCAAATACGGCGGCACCGAAATCAAGATCGATGACAAGGAATACAAGATTTTGAATTCCAGCGACATCCTGGCCATCGTTGAGTAGTAAGCGTATCACAACTGGGAAAACTATCAAGCAAAAACAATAGGAGTAACAAACCATGGCTGCAAAGCAGA
>JAFTAC010000237.1 GCA_017458805.1 Victivallales bacterium
ATTTGAAGCAGTTGGAGGGTTTCACGGGCGATGTTGCTGAAGGTCTTGCCGCAGACGGAGCCACCGTAGCGCTTGGGGCCCGATGGCTCGTCCGCCGTGACCAGCAGTACAAACGCGGGTGCCTCCACGGGTGCGATGCCCAGGAAGGATGTGGTGTGCTTGGTGTGGGAGTAGTAGGCCCTCCCGTTGGCGTCATGCTCCACCTTCTCCGCCGTACCCGTCTTGCCGCAGACGCGATAGCCCTTGACCTGGGCGGAGGTGGCTGTGCCTCCTGGCTCGACGGTCGCGCACATGCACTCCATGATTTTCCGTGCCGTGTCCGCTGAAATGGGGTTGCCTTTCTGCTGGGGCACCGACGGGATGACCTGGCCGTCTGCCTTCACAATGCGGTCGATGATATAGGGCTGCATCATCTTCCCGCCGTTGGCGATGGCGCCGTATGCCTGCACCATCTGGAAGGGTGTGACCACAATCGAGTGGCCAATGGCTATGCGGGAGACGTCGGGGCGGTGCCAGCGCTGCACGGGATGTAGGATGCCGTTGGCCTCCTCCTTGAAGACGATGGGCTTCCCGTTTTCGGGGTAGAAGCCGAGCCCTGTGCGCTGGCCCATTCCGTAGGCGCGCAGGTATTTGTAGAAATCCATTTCGCTCATGTTCTCGATGACCGCCTTTGCGCTGCCGATGTTGCTGGACTTCTGGATGATTTGCATGAGGGTCAGGTCCCCGAATCGGATGTTGCCATGCTCCTTAAGAGGTCTGGCACCTCCGTAGCGCCATGCGCCATCTTCGCAGTAGATAACGCTTTGCGGCGTCAGATTGGCGAAGTCCATTGCGGAGGAGACGGAGACTGCTTTCATGATGGAGCCTGGCTCATAGCCATCGACAAGGGCGTGGAAGGAGGCGTTGTCGCCAGGAAGCCTGTTGACATAACTGTGGCTGGGGTATTGGGCCAGGGCCATGATGGCGCCAGTCTGGGGCTCCATCATTACGATGTAGGCGCGTTTGGGTTTGTGCTCCTCCACCAGGCGGACCAGATGCTTCTCGACCAGCTGCTGGATGGGGAGCTGGATGGTCAAGTGGACGTTGGCGCCGTTCAGCGAGGCGTCGTAGATTGTCTTGGGGAAGCGGTGCTTGCCGACCGTGCCGTCCAAAATGATATGCTTAATGAGCATCTGCTCATGCAGCTGTTCATTCATCAGGAACTCGATGCCTGTGACACCCTCGTTATCCACATCAGGCAGCCCAATCAAGTTGGAGAGGGTGCGGTCTCGCGGATAGAAGCGCTTGGTGGATTCCTCGAAAAAGAGGGCGTCCTTCGCCATTTTGCGCCTGAGAACCTTTCCCGTGGCGCTTCTGGTTTCGTTCCATTCGTCAAATGCCGCCTCAATGGCGTTTGCCTCTTCAATTGAGAGGTTCCTGACGAGCTTCAGGGGGGACATGGTGTGCAGGACCCTGTTGCACTCCTTGAAGATTGCAGGCTCGTCCAGGGAAAGAATTGCGCATAGCGCGGAGATGTTTTTGTCTCTAAGCTGGTAGTCGTCTATGTCATTGGGGTAGAAAAGGATGTTCTTTCTGGTAATAACCCCCTTCGCCTCCTGGACAGCTATGTCCAGCGTTTCGTACTGGAACTCCACGCCCTTGATGTTCAGGCTGGCGATTCTGTTGACCGTGTCGCTGGAGACGTTTTTGGCGAGGGTGACGGGGATGCGCCTCTCCAGCACCTCGTTGCACTGCTTCTCGATATCCTCAGCCTTCATGCCGATGTGCGGAGCCAGAAACACGCTGAACTCCTGGAGCATCTGCATGTTCTTCCAGACGATGTGCCTGGGGGTCAGGTACAGGTAGTTTGTGCGTACATTTCCCGCCAGCAGGTTGTTGTCATAGTCGTAGATCTCGCTGCGCGTGCCGACGTGCTTCTGGGTCAGCCCCAGCAACTTGTTGGCATCCTTGAAATGCTCGGCGTGCTCCAGAACCTGAATCTGCCACATCTTGTAGAGCATGGCTGC
>JAFTAC010000238.1 GCA_017458805.1 Victivallales bacterium
CCCTCTTTGTGCCACGCCCTTGCATCTATTTCTGGAAAATTTATCTTTTTCCATTATTATATTTGCAAGATGAAGGTATATATGTATATTATGGCACAATGCAACATCGGGAAAAAAGCCCGCGAGTGAAGACTGCTTATTGCAACAGGAATTGCGTATGCGCGACAAAGACGAAAAGAAGGAAATGTATTTGAAAGGGCATCTTGAGGAGAGCGAGGAGCTGTGCGACGACGGCACCCAGGCACTTGTAATCGTCACGGATGATGGAGACGAGTACTACATTAAGAACAAGAAGAAAATACGAAGACTCCAGAAATATGCCTTTTATGACGATATCCAAATCGAGTTCCATGGGGTGCTGAAATATGACTTGGAGGGGCTTCCCGTCTTCTCCATCATCAGTTACACGCCGCCCAAGGACAACGTTGTTGCGCAAGGGGAGGCGAGCTATGCAGAGGAGGAGCGGAAGGTCTCGAAGCGCAAACGGAAGATTGTGGACGAGGACGAAGACGAGGATGCGGATGTGGAACTGGATGATGTCGATTTCAATGACACCGACGAGGACTTCAGCGACGAAAACGATGATTTTGACGCTGACGAGGAGTTTGACGAATCAGACGAGTCAGATGATGACAGGTAGATGAGCACCGCTGAATCATTGCCGTTGCTAGAGGTACGCGGACTGACGGTTGACATCGACACGGAGGACGGCGTGCTGCGTGCTGTTGACCACGTTTCCTTCTCCATCGCGGCGGGCGAAAGCTTTGGCCTGGTGGGGGAATCGGGTTGCGGGAAAAGCGTCACCTCCATGAGCCTGGCGCGGCTGATACCGTCTCCCCCCTGCCGCATTGTCTCGGGCGAGGTGTTTTTCTGCGGGAGCGATTTGCTGAAGATGCCCATCGAGGAGCTGCGCCAGATCCGCGGCAAGGAGATAGGCGTCATCTTCCAGGAGCCCATGACGGCTCTCTCGCCGCTGGTCCGCGTGGGGGAGCAGTTGGCCGAGGTGGTGCATCTGCATGAGAAGGTTGAGCACAAGGAGGCGCTGGAACGGGCGCGCCTTTGGCTGGACAAGGTCGGCATACCCGATACAAAACGCTGCCTATCTGCCTATCCCTTCGAGCTTTCTGGGGGAATGCGGCAGCGTGTGATGATTGCAATGGCGTTGATACTTCAGCCGAAGCTCATCATCGCCGACGAGCCGACTACCGCTCTGGACGTGACAATCCAGGCGCAGATATTGGACTTGATGCGCGAGGTGAAGGGCCCCGAGGCGGCCCTGCTTCTCATCACGCACGACATGGGGGTCATCTGGGAGATGTGCCAGAGGATGGCGGTGATGTATGCCTCACGCATCGTGGAGGCTGGTCCCGTTAAGGAGCTGTTTGCGAAGCCGCTCCATCCCTACACGCAGGGGCTTCTGCGCTCCATACCGAGCATGAACCTCGGTGCAGGGCGGCTGCCCCATATCCCCGGGCAGGTGCCATCCCTGCTGCATCTGCCTTCAGGCTGCGCCTTCGCGGAGCGGTGCGACAAGGCCACGGCAGCGTGCAGGGAAAACGTGCCCCCGCTTGTTGACAGAGCAGGGCATGCTGTGGCATGCGTGAATACGATTGCTTCTACCCCATAACAAAACAAGGAAACAAAAACAATGACAAGGCTAATCAGCGAGTACACGACAAAACTCACGGCACTCCTTCAGGAGATTGCCAAAGACGAAGAGGAGAACATCCTCAAGGCCGCAGACCTTCTTTCTGACAAGGTGCTTGAAGGCAGGCTCATCAACATCTTCGGCGCGGGCGGCCACTCGGCCATCGCCGCAATGGAAATCTTCTGGCGCGCAGGCGGTCTCGCATGCGTCAACGGCATGTTCCCTGCAGGCACCAACATCGTCTCCGCCATGCCGACCACTGCGAATGTCGTTGGGCTGGCTCCCTACATCCTGAACTTCTATGACGTCTATAAGGACGATGTGCTCATCCTTGTGAACTTCTACGGACTGAACATCTGCTCCGTCGATGTGGCGCTGGAGGCGCAGAAGCGCGGTACACGCCTCATCACCGTGAACGCCCACAAGTTTGCGCAGAAGGTGCCCAAGGACTTCATCTGGCGCCATCCTAGCAAGAAGAACATCAACGAACTGGCCGACATCGCCATCGACAACCACGTCCCGTACCCTGACGCCATCCTCAAAGTCGATGGCATGGAGGAGGAAATCGCGCCTACAGCCACGACCCTCACCTGCTTCACGCTCAACCTCATGATGGCGGAGACCATTCGCCTCATCAAGGAGAAGGGCGGCACGCCCGAAATCTGGGTCTCCAACAACATCCCAGGCTGCGACGAGCACAACAAGCCCATCCACGACAAGTACCGCAAGCGCATCCA
>JAFTAC010000239.1 GCA_017458805.1 Victivallales bacterium
CGCGGCGGAAACCCAGGCCGTGGACGGCCAGGCTACCCCCGCCAGCGCGGCGGTAACCCCTTCCCAAGGAACCAAGTATGAAACATGCAGTGGTACTGCTGATAACGATGGCAACAGCTCTTTTAGCGCAAGAGGCCAACAAGGCGATTGAAACGGATTGGACGCGAAACGCCCGCATGGTCTCCCTGCGCATTGGCACGAAGCTGCAAGGGGAGGTGCTGGAGAAATGCCTCGCCGAGTTGAAGGCGTGCGGCGTCAACACCATCGTTGACCACGGGGGGATGCAGTACCTGCCTGGGTTGCCTGACAACGGGAAGTCCCAGTGGCAGTCCCAGGTTAACTACGACCTGACAGTGCCCTTCTCGCAGGCGGTGAAAAGGGCTGGTTTCCATCTAATCCACCACACGACCAGCACCTTCACGCGGATTGAGGCGATGGAGAACCCGCAATACAGGCCATGGGTCAGCGAGAACCTGAACACGGGGGACCCCGCCCTGCGCCCCCCGAAAACCGCCTATTCCGATGCATGCTTCATGGACATGAACCACCCTGGCTTCCGCAGCTTCCTCTTCGGGCGCATGACCGAATACGCGCAGAAGACGGGCGTTGACGCCTTCCAGACAGACGAGGTGGAGTGGCTGCCAGACATCTATGCCTGTGGCACGAAGGATGGTGCGCGTGCCGTTTATCGTCAGAAATACGGGGAAGAGATGCCGACGGGAACGCTGGATACCAGCGATGTGCGCTGGCGGCGCTACGTGGCGTTCCGCTACGATTCTGGCGGCGATTTCTATGGCGCACTGCTGGCCAGCCTGCGCAAGGCCAACCCCGACATGCAGATAACGGGGTGCCTGGCGGGCATCTCCAAGTACTATCGTCGCGTCTGGGCGATGGGGGCGGAGAACTGGCTGCGGAACTGGACGATGGGCTTCTATGAGATGGAGGAGGCAGGGCATCCGAAGGGCAAGCGCTGCGGCTTCATGTCCTGCACGGAGTTCCCTCGTTATGTGCGCGAAATGGCTCTTTATCAGGCATACGCGGCAAACTTCAACTGGAAGTGCTGCTACTGCATCGGCTACCCATCAACTTGGAAGGTCGAGAACTCGGAGCAGTTCTACCTATGGGCGCTGAGCCTTTCCATGGGCTTCCGCTATGAAATGCGCGACTACCAGATGGAGGGCGAACTGTTCAAGTGGGAGGCCGCCCATGAGCAGCTCTTCGTCAAACCACGTGAACGCAACGATATCGGCATCTTCTTCCCCGAACAGAGCCGCGACTTTTCAGAGCCAGCAGAAGCGGAGCGCATCTGCAACGACTGGGGCGGTTTCGGCGAGGCCTTGGCGTGGCACAACATCCCTGCATCTCAACTTGTACGCGGTAGCTTCGCGAAGGAATTGCCCGCCAACCTCAAGCTGGTGGTGATGCCCTCCAACGACTACGTCTCTCCAGAGATGCTGGACAGGCTGAAGGCGTTTGTGGAGTGCGGGGGCATCCTGCTTGTCTCTGGACCTTGCAGGCTGGCAGATCCTTTCACGGAAACTCCGATGGCGCAGGATGAGCTGAACCGTTTCCTTGGACTGGCTTCCAGAGGCGAGAGGCTTGATGGACGGTTTGAGGTTCAAGTTGCCGAAGGC
Organism: Victivallales bacterium; assembly: GCA_017458805.1. Classification (GTDB taxonomy): domain Bacteria; phylum Verrucomicrobiota; class Lentisphaeria; order Oligosphaerales; family Oligosphaeraceae; genus RGIG3456. The sequence continues at coordinate 1,635 of JAFTAC010000239.1, forward strand.
AATTGTCTGCCAACTGGCGCATACGTCTTCACCAACGGCATGGAGCGTATCCAGCCAGCCGTTGGTGCAACCGTCCTTGCAACAACGGCAAATGGCGCTCCCGCCATCGTGGAGCACCCCTACGGCAAAGGTCGCGTCATTGTCTTTGCTGGCCGCTGGGGCTGCGGTATGACGCATCTCGGTGCCCAGAAGACCGCAACGTACATCCGCGGCTACCTGCCTGAACAGCGGAAGCTCTTTGCAGATACTGTGCGCAAGCTTCTCGCAGGACGAATGGGCGTGGAGGTGAAAAACCTCCCAGCCAAAGTGCTTTTCAACGTGCATGTCGCCAGTGAATCGGGGGCGAGAATCCTCCATTTCCTTGATTCCTTCGGCGGCTGCGAACCAGGGGAGACCATCCCCGAAAACCAGCCTCTCCGCTTCAAGCCCTTCGCCGAGCGGAACGGTGGTACGCCTGTGACCGTGCTTCTGCGGGAAGCCACCAAGCCAGCAGAAGCGATGCTCTATTCCTACGACAGCACAGACGTGCTGCGCATCGCCCCGCAGTTCAGCAAAGTGGATTCCACCTGGAGAATCGATATTCCCGCCACCGCCTTCGGGCGCTATTCCGTTCTTGAAATCCCCATGAAATGACAGCAAGTCTATGAATAACGACGGTACATCCACTTCTCCAACAGACGCCCTTGCCGTTGTGCAGGAGAACACGCCTGTGCGCGTGTCGTCTGCGCCTTCCAAGGAGCTAGTCGTGCGAGATGGCCAAGTTATCCTGCCAGAGACGCGATGCGTCGCACCAGCTGACAAGGAATTCGAGGAACTTGTTCTCATCCATGCCATCCCGCGTGACGAGCTTCCCGAACTGCTGGATGCCCTGCATGGAAAACGTTCTGCCTACTCGCCTGTCATGAAACTATTGTTTCTGGTCGGCTTCGCTGTCATAGGGGTGTTGGTCTATTTCTTTCGCCCACGTCCCCCAGAGCTTATCGACTCCTCCAGTGTACTTGTCATCGACACGCAGACGCCTTCAAAGGTGAGCAAAGAGTTTTCAGCTTTGCTCACACAGGCCAACGAGGCTTTTGACAAGGGGCAATATGCAGAGGTCAAGGAGATGATTGCCCCGAAAATGGAAGAGCTTTTGAAGGACAAGGAGAGTTTCCGCGCAAACGCACGCCTGGCCTCTCTCTTTTTTGCAGCCCATGAGAAAACTGGCTTCCCGAAAAATGCACCTGGTTTTGACAAATGGCTTGACGAAGCGTGCCAATTCGACCCAGACAATCTTGAATGGCAGATATACAAGATTTGCCTGAATTGGCAGCCATTTCAGAATATCCACAAATCGGAATATCGTCTGGAGGCCATTCTGAACAATGAAAGACAAGCTTTCAACCTTGGCAAGGCTTGTTTGATGACCCAACGGCAAATCGACAGAATCCGTCAGTTGAACGCCAATAAGCCTGCTGAGAACCGTCTGACGGAAAACACTGTCACTACTTTGGACATGGTAGAGTGTCAGTTGCTGATTGTCAAATGGCGTCTTGACGGTGGCAGAATGCTTCCTGATGACAAAGGCGACCCAGGCGTGGAGTTCCGTGAAAAGGCCTATTTGCTTGCGTCAAAGCATGAGAACGACATTGCCTTTCTGGATGTGAAGCTGTACATTGCAGAAAAGGTGCGTGAAAGTCTGACATCAGGTATCCATGGGTATTATTATTTCAATGGAGAGACCAATTGGAAACTAGACCCCTTGGAAACAGTTATCAAAGATATAAAACTGCAAAAGCAAAAGCTCTCCAAGCCTAAGCAACCATGAACCAACTAATTCCAAAAGACAGCAATTCCGTTTTGGGGTCAGTACGGTTTTTCCTCTTTACCCCGTCCACAACGGCATACGGCGTGGAATCGCTGGCGTCGCTGCGCTTCTGGCTGGTGCTGTGCTGCTACCTTGCAAGCGTGCTCATCATCTTGCGCGATGCCTTCTTCTTTCAGGAATATGACTTTAAGATGCAGGGGATTATCCCCATTATCCTAGCTTTTTTGATAGCCAGCGACCTCAACTGGATCATGCTCTTCACAGGGCGTCCAGGCGGTCCGAACCTCTTCCTGCAAGTTCTGATGATGGCACCGCTCTCCCTGCTGATTTCACGTATGATAGGCCCATACGCACTTCAGAAAGTCGAGGACAGAACTGTTTTGCAGCATATATTCAACACAATGCACAATGCAGTGATGTCCCTTGCGCAGTCGTTGCAGGCATGGCTGCCCAAGTGGCTGCTGGAAATGGCATGCCACCCATGGTTGGCTCTGCTTATATTGACCGTTCTGCTGGTGCTTTGTTTTCGGAGTTCCCATGTACGCCTCTCCGTCCTTGGCATCATTCTGCTTGTGATGCTGGCAACGACCATTGCCAATGGCCTGAACAGGCCCTTCCTGCTTGCAGTGCTAGTGTTTATCTTGGGCATTGCGCTCCAGTGGAACCCGTATGGCAAAATCGCCTATCTTTGCAACGTCCACAAACAGCTCGGCAACCAATCAGGTGACGCGCTTATGTTCGAGGTCATCGTTGCTACTATGGAGAGGCTCTTCGAAAACGGCGAAATGAACGGGCGCGAGTTCGAGCAGATTGTACGCGACCGCTACGCTCCGCGCATCGAGTACTCCCGCGAGGAACAGCGCCTGATGATGAACGAAATCATACGGCGGATGGTGGAAGGATACCACCTTGTCTCACTGGATGTCACCATCAACGGCACGGTCATGCATCCCCTTCCCGAGCTTTACGAGTGCAACCGCCTGCTGGCCAACTTCACTGTCATCCCGCGCTTCATCGCAGTCGCTTTCATCGCCGTCGTATGGACCCTCATGCCTTTCGATGCCTTCCCCGATTCCATCCCCGTTATCGGTCTCCTTGACGACCTCGCCATCTGCTGGATTTCCGCTATTGTCGGCAAAGACAGCATCCAGAAAATCAAGGCACATCACCAAAACAGATAAATCCTTCTTGTTACCATCCCCTGAACCTTTGCCTATCTTAGATTAGACGATGCAATCAACAAACGACAATAACCTCAGTGCACCGCGCTCAAGCGCGGCGGAAACCCAGGCCGTGGACGGCCAGGCTACCCCTGCCAGCGCGGCGGAAACCAACCAGTCGTGTGCGCCGCGCTTTAGCGCGGCGGAAACCAACCTGTCGTGTGCGCCGCGCTTCAGCGCGGCGGAAACCAACCTGTCGTGTGCGCCGCGCTTCAGCACGGCGGAAACCCAGGCCGTGGACGGCCAGGCTAC
>JAFTAC010000028.1 GCA_017458805.1 Victivallales bacterium
CTTGTGGAGGATATACAGGTTGCCGCTGGTGGCTGGGGAGACCCCCCACTTCTTGGCCCCTGTGGCAAGCAGTTCCCGCAACAGGATGAGCGGCTCCTTCGCCGTGTAGTTCCTGGCAGGTGGCTGGATGATGGCGGCAAGGTGCGTCTCGTTCAGTTGTTCGGTCTTGACGTCATTGTCAGCCACAAAGATACGAAGTGCGACGGCGGGTGCCTCGGGAGTCCATGAAGCGGTCAGGTTAAGCTTTTCATCCAGTGCGAGAATCGCCTGGGGGGCTGGCATGGCCTCGGAAGTGCGGAAGGAAAGCCAGGGGGTAACATCAAGGAAGTCGAAAAGGGAGGCCTGGAAGTCCAGAGAAGTGGATGATGAGCCGGATTTCCAGAGACCATTTCGCATGATGATGTTGGACATGACGTAGTTCCAGGCCTGCATGAGGGAAAGCTGCGCCTTGACGGCCGACTCCTCGTCCGCACTGGCTGCAGCATAGCGGAGGATGCTGGCGGCGGCGGCGGTGGCTGGCATGTCACAGGTGGCGGCACTCTCAGTCGCCTTGTTCAGATCGGGGTTGAATGCGCAGTTGTTCCAGGCAGCAGGAAGCCCCTGGCGGAGAGTCTGCACCCTGACAATCGAATCGATGATATTGTCTGCGTATGCCAATTTTAGCTTTGGGGATCCCTTCCATGGGGTGGGCGAGGGAGTCCAGTCAAGATAGGCGGGAGCCTGCGCAGAATAGGTGTTCTTAAGAATGGCGTCGGTGATGAAGAGATTGGGCACATCATTGACGCCCCAGAGACCCGTGCTAGAGTCCTGAATGCCGCTGATGAAGTTGAGCACAGCCTCATCCCACCCCTTGTCGAAGTCGGGCATGGTCTTGAGGAGCACGCCATTGGTATAAAGGGAGTAGAGATAGGGCACGGCATGCAGCATATACATCCAATCGTCCTTCGCCATCTCCAGGCACTCGCTCAAGTTCTCCTTGTAAATCAAGGGCTTCAGGGCCTTCGTCCCCGCCAGGAAGTTCCACTTTTTCTCAGCCGACAGCCCAAAGAAGAGGTGCATCGGCAGCTCGTCGTAGTCAGGGTTGGGGGCATAGCTCCCGGTGACGGGGTCAAGGGCACGGAACTTTGCGGACTCGGAGAAGATGGTGTCATCCACCTTCACCTTTTCCCAGGAGAGGGTGGAGAACCACGCCTTGCCAGAGGCTGGGTTGGAGAGTGTGACATAGAGGCCAGGCTGCATTGTTTTGGCCTCCTCTGCCTCATCAGCATCGTCCTTGATTCCGATGAACTGCTTGGCCAAGGCACTGATGGCGGCATTGGCGGCAGCTTCATCGTCATTCGCCTGGGTGTTCTCTGCTTCCTCAGTGCCCGCTGCAGCCTCCGTATTCTCAACGTTTTCCTCGGTCTCGGAGCTCTTTTCATCAACCTGGACATTGGCAAAGGAGTACGGCACCTTCACGTCAACATGATAGCAGAACCATGGGAAGGTGCCGCGGGTCTTGAACATCGGCGAAGCGGTCGCAACGACGACCCCCGTACCATCGACCAGGGAAACATCGATGCCAGGACAACCTGAATAGAGGTCGGCCTCCTTGCCAGTATCCTCAGCCTTGATCCATACGAAGATGCGGATGTAGTTGCCTCGGTTGGCGAAGAGCGTCCCCGCGTCAACCACCGCCTTGGAGATGGCAACGGATTTTCCGCCCTCCAACACAATGGATGGCAGATTCGACTTCTTATATGGAAGTGTAATGATGGCGGCAGGGTCAATGATGAAGTCTTCCGTTGTGCAGCCAAGTGCCTGCCAGGGAACGGGATAGCCGCGCAAATCCGTGACGCCGTGCATGAAATAACGCCAAATCTGGAGATAGCGATCGCCATGCAACAATCTGGAATTACGCGTTTTATATGGATTTTCGATGGTGTATTCGCCCACCTGGATGAGGCGGCCATCCTGCATGATGTCTGGCTTCCAGACATCCACCTGGGGCTGTTCGCCCTCCGCATTTTCCTCGCCTGCATCAACAGCGGCATCCTGCCCAAAAGTGAAAATGGACAGTGCAAACACGAGCGAAAAGCTAAATCTGTAAAGATGTTTAAACATATTCGGTTAAGATTCTCTAAGGATGGATGTGTTTTTAGGAAACCATAAACTCCCTAGAGTAATTTTAACCTATATTTGAAAGAAGTCAAGTAATAGGGACGAAAAAAGTCTTTTCACACCACTTTTTTCGTTAAAATTAGCAATTA
>JAFTAC010000240.1 GCA_017458805.1 Victivallales bacterium
AGAGATTCTAGAGATTCTAGAGATTCTAGACCTCCCCACCAATAAACCAACAACCTTCTTCGTTAATTCCGTTAGAAAAACAATTCACCCCAAATATAGTGGAAACCATCATGAAACACACACGTCATTTTACCCTGATTGAGCTTCTGGTAGTCATAGGTATTATCGCAATCCTGGCCGCCATGCTGATGCCAGCGTTGGGCAAGGCCAAGGAGAAGGCGAACCAGACCTCATGCATCAACCAGCTGAAGCAGCTGAGCACTGGCATGGCCATGTACCGCAACGACAACCGCGACGCCTGGGCATACTGGCTCTCCACCCTCTACCCCGAATACATCAACGCCCAGAAGGTCTATCAGTGCCCAAACAACGTCAAAGGCTCCACCGACCCCCACCCGTATGATGGCAGCGACCAGGCCAAAATGTGCTATGACAGGAGCGGCACCACCTCCGTGAACGAGTCCCCCAACATCGGCAACGACAAGAAGAAGGAGGTCGAACGTTGTGATTACCTTTACCAGATGAGCGATGGCAATGCCACCTCTGTCGCCAGCAGTTGGTTTAACTATTCGGGCGGCGGAGATAAGGTCACCATGTGCGAGTGCAAGGAGTACCAGCTGGAAAATGGCGACAGCTACAATAGCGGCTCCCCTTACGACCCGACCATGTTCCCCGTGATGAGCTGCTTCTTCCACGTCAAAAAGTCAGGAAACAATCCCAACAAATACGCCCCCCTGCTGAACATCTCATACGCAGGCAACTTCTTCATGTCCCGCGTCCACTGGGAAGAGGGCACGTGGACCCCCTAATCGCTTGATATGAGGCAGACCAACACCACAAAACTCCCCGAATACATCGAAAGCGACGATTCCCTGAAAAAGTACGAGGGCATCGTCCACAATCGTGACGCACGTGTCGCGGAGTTGAGGCGCCTGGTCAAGGGAAGCAAGAAAACGCTTTCCGCCGCCTCCAACTGGCACAAGAACTATGGCCTCCACCTGACACCCAAGGGGTGGACGTTTGCCGAATGGCTGCCGAACGCCACCAACGCCTGGCTCATAGGCGATTTCTCCAAATGGAAGCGTACCAAAGCATTCCAGCTTTCCAGCGACGGCATGGGCAACTGGACGGGCCGTTTCCCCGCCGATAGCATCTCCCATGGTCAGCAGTACAGGCTCTCCCTCGACTGGCCTGGTGGCAGCGGCGAGCGCATCCCGACTGCCGCAACCTGCGTCACGCGAAACACCACCGACATTACTGCGGCCAACGTCATCTTCAACGCCCAGGTGTGGCAGCCTCCGAAAAAGTTTGTCTGGCGCCACAAGCGCCCTGGCAAAAGCAACCTCCCGCTCATCTACGAGGCACATGTCGGCATGTCCCAGGAGCGGCACTGCATCTCCACCTTCGCGGAGTTCCAGAAGAGCATCCTGCCCCGCATCGCGAAGGATGGCTACAACACCATCCAGATGATGGCCGTGATGCAGCACCCCTACTACGCCTCCTTCGGCTACCATGTCACCAACCTCTTCGCCGTCAACGACCTCTTCGGCACACCTGATGATTTCAAGCGGCTCATCGATGCTGCCCATGCTCTAGGCATACGGGTCATCATCGACCTCGTCCACTCCCACACCGCCCCCAACACCGTCGAGGGGCTATCCGAGATGGACGGCACACCATATATCTACTGCCACGGCAACGACAGGGGCCTTCACAAGGCATGGGGCTCTAGATGCTTCGACTACGGCAAGCCACAGCTCCTCGCACTCCTCCTCTCCAACTGCAAGTTCTGGCTGGATGAATACCATCTGGACGGCTTCCGCTTTGACGGCGTCACCAGCATGCTCTACAGGGACCATGGCCTCAACCGAGGTTTCTGGTCAAACGACGACTACTTCAGCGTAAACGTCGATTGGGATGCATTCGCCTACCTCGCGCTGGCCAATGAACTTATCAAGGAGGTCAACCCCGACGCCATCACCATCGCAGAGGAGGTCAGCGACATCCCTGGCATCACCAGTCCTGTCGAAGGCTCGGGCCTGGGCTTCGACTACCGCCTCGCCATGGGCGTCACCGACTACTGGTTCAAGCTCACCGACATACGAGACGAGGACTGGAACATGGGCAAGCTATGGTATGAACTCACCTCCAGACGCTCCAATGAGCACGCCATCAGCTATGTCGAATCCCACGACCAGGCTCTCGTCGGCGGCCAGTCCTTTTTCTTCAAGCTGGCTGGCGCGGAAGTGTTCAACAACATGTCCTTGAACGCCACCAGCCTGGTCATCGACCGCGCCATGGCACTGCACAAAATGGCGCGCCTGGCCACCTTCGCCACAGCCGCCGACGGATACCTCAATTTCATGGGCAACGAGTTCGGCCACCCCGAATGGATCGACTTCCCCACCGCCCAAAACAACTGGTCGTTCCAGTATGCACGCCGACAGTGGAGCCTCGCCGACGACGCAAACCTGAAATACCACTTCCTCGGCGACTTCGACCAGGCCATGCTCGACCTGCTTTTCATCTCCCCAAACCTACATCTCCATCCATGCCAGTTCATCATGGCGGACGAATCGCGCAAGCTGTTGCTCTTCTTCCGCAACAACATGCTCTTCGCCTTCAACTTCCACCCGACACGCTCCTACAACGACCTCGAATTCCTCTGCTTCCCAGGAAGCTACAGGCTGGCCCTCGACACCGATTCCAAACAATTCGGCGGCTTTGACAGGGTGCGCCCAGACCAGCGCTATTTCTCCACATCCAAACGCAAGGGCAACCGCATAGACGAGTTCCTCTCCATCTATCTCCCCTGCCGCTCCGCCATAGTCCTCCTACTCGAAAGTAACAAACGCTCTGCAGCACAACGTATCATCCCAACATGATTTTCTCCTTTCCATAACATGTTTTATAAACCACAGATAACACAGATAACACAGATAACACAGATGCGAACTGCCGCAAATGCGGCAGTTCGCGATTCTTTCTTGCCATCCCAAATATAGAAACCTCCGCTTTCAGCCGCGGACGCGGCTGAAAGCATCTGTGTAATCTGTGTAATCTGTGGTTAACTAATGATTCTTCTTATAAGTGGCACTCCCTTAGCTAACTAATCACCATGCTTCCATTCCTCTCAGAGCTTCTCACCCAGTATTGGGGGCCTTTCCGCCTTCTCTCCTCCTTCCTGGTCATCATCGCCATCGGCTCTACGCTGGCTGCCCTCGCCACCTTCATCATTCTGCCGAAGCTGTGGCATCGTCTGCCTCATGACGGCGGCAAGGCCTTCGTAAAGGGCTCTGAGGCCGCCAAGGGCAAGCCCACGGGCGCTGGCGTCATCCTGGTCACCATCTTCACCGCCGTTACCTTGCTTGTCATGCCTCTCCACTGGCGTTTCATCGGCATCCTCGCCTGCCTCTATTTTTGCATGATGACAGGCTACCTAGACGACCGCAGCGCACAGCCCTGGGGACAACTCAAAAAGGGCCTCTTGGACGCAGCAGCCGTCCTTGCCGCCGCCACTCTCCTCTCCCGCGGCAAGGATGTCACAATCTGGATTCCCTTCTTCAAAGGTTCCGCCCCTGGCGGTGGATTTGTCATCCCCGTAGCCATCTACATCCCCTGCGCCGCCTTCCTGCTCTGGATCAGCATCAATGCCGTGAACTGCAGTGACGGCGTTGACGGGCTCGCAGGCTCCCTTGCCCTCATGACCCTCTTCATCCTCGGCCTGGTCCTCTACGGCGTGACAGGCCACAAGAAAATTGCCGAATACCTCCTTCTCCCGAACTACACAGACGGTGCGCATTGGGCAACCATGGCCTTCATCACCTGCGGAATGCTGGCTGGCTACCTTTGGTACAATGCCAAACCCAGCTCCGTCATGATGGGCGACGCGGGCTCCCGCTTCCTGGGCCTGCTCATCGGTCTTTGCAGCCTCGCCACTGGCAACCCTGCCATGCTGCTGGTCGTCGCCCACATCCTTCTCCTCAACGGAGGCACTGGCCTCGTAAAAATCCTGCTGCTCAGACTGCTCAAAAAACTGGGCTTCGATGTCCGCCAGGCACTGTCGAATGTTCCCAACCCCATCAATCCCAAGAACTTCGCTACCGATGAAGAGGTGGAGAAGCAGATTGGTCTCGTCAGGTTCATCCAGCGCTACCGCTTCCCAATCCACGACCAATGCCGCAAAAACCTTAACTGGTCTGATACGCAAGTACTTGTACGCTTCATGCTTCTCCAGGCAGTCACCACTCCGTTCTTTATCCTGATGTTTATTAAGCTGCGTTAACGGATGCCCATCTTTCTGGCAAATGCGTTTCTTCTATTCAGCCTGGTAGCAACCATACCAGTCCTTCTGCATTTGCTCCATCGGAAACGGCCGCAGCCCATTCCATTCGCTGCCCTGCGCTTTCTCCACGAGGCCATCACAAAGTCTCGGCGCGCACGACGTGTAACCCAGTGCATGACACTGCTGATGCGCGTACTCATCATCCTGCTGCTCGCGTCGGCGTTTGCACAGCCACTCATTAAATTCAACAAGTTTGTGCCTGGCAACCAGCGCACGGTCGTCATCTGCCTTGACAGCAGTGCCAGCATGCACGCAATAGAAGGCGGACGCACCCTCTTCGAGGCCGCACGCGACTGGTGCGGCCAGCTGATTGGCACCCTTGAGGAAGGCGACCGCATGGCCCTTCTCACACCTGGCTCGCCAATCCCCGAAACAATCTTCCCCCTCTCCTCCGACAAGACCTCCGTTCTGGCCACCCTCCAGGAGCTCAAGCCTGGCTATGGACAGGCAGAC
>JAFTAC010000241.1 GCA_017458805.1 Victivallales bacterium
CGTTGTTGCTGACGCGCGCAGCCCGCGTGACGGACGCTTCATTGAGAACATTGGCTACTACGATCCACGCCATAACGACGAGAAAATTGACCTCGAAAGGGCAAAATACTGGATCGGCCAGGGCGCACAGCCCAGCGACACTGTGAAAAGCATCATCAGGCGCGCAGAAAAGGCCGCCACTGCCCCAGCCGCCCCCGCAGCAGAGGCATAATCTCGGAATGATGTAATGGATTTTTCTTTCTTCAAGAATCTCTTTTCCGCCAATTCCAAAGCGGAGGACGAGAAGCCGGAGGCGAAGGCAGCCCAGGTTGAAAAGCCCGAGCAGCCCGAAGCCGCCAGCGTCCCTGCCGCCGAGGACGAGGTGCAGGTGAAGCCTGCCAGGCAGTCACGCCGCGCCTCCCAAAAGGGTGGCAGACGGAAGGAAAGAGAACAAGTCGGCAAAGAGCAGCCCGCACCACAGCCAGAAGAGGTCGAAAGACTGATGGCCAAGTTGCAGGAGTTCGTGCTCTTTACAGCCAAGGCCCTTGTGGACTCGCCAGATGAGGTCTCCACGCAGGTTGTCAATCGGGACAACGGAAGCGCGATCATCATCTCGTGCGCCAAGAAGGACACTGGCAAAATCATCGGCAAAAGCGGCAAAATCATCGCGGCTATACGCATCCTTGTCAGCGGCGCGGCCAGTAAAATCGGCCTGAAGGCGACTGCGGACATCGATGAGTAGCGGAACCTGCATCGAATGAAGCTGGATATCGTCAGCCTCTTCCCTGAAATCAGTTCCGCCGTGCTGGGCGCCTCCATCATCGGGCGTGCGCAACGAAGAAAGCTGGTTGAAATCAGCCATATCAACCTGCGGGACTACGCACAGGATGAGCGGCTGACGGTCGATGATTCCCCCTTCGGGGGCGGAGCAGGAATGCTCCTGATTCCTGAAGTCATATTCAGGTGCCTCGAAGACATTCGAACGCCCGTCTGCAAGGTAGTGCTGATGTGCCCGCAAGGCAGGCGGTTCAATCAGGCGATTGCCTCGGAGTACGCAGAATGTGACCATCTCATCATGTTCTGCGGACACTACGAGGGAATAGACGAAAGGGCGCGGCAAACCCTTTTTGACGATGAGTTATCGCTGGGTGATTTCGTCCTCACCAATGGTGTCATAGCAGCCGCCGTCATGGCGGACGCCATCATCAGGCTCTTGCCTGGGGTCCTGGGGAAGGATGAATCATCGGTCGATGAATCTTTTGGGCGCGAGCCCTTGTTGGAATATCCGCACTACACTCGCCCTGCCGTTTTCAATGGCATGGCGACGCCTGACACGCTCCTGTCTGGCGACCATGGTGAGGTGGAAAACTGGCGAAGGGAGCAACGCCTTATCCGAACAGCGGCGCGACGCCCTGACATTTTGCGCCAATATATGGAAAATAGGTGACAACGATGGAAAACACTGAAAACAAAGAAACCAAAACCAACACCCCGATTATCGAAATGCTTCGTCAGGAGAACCTGAAAGCCAACGTTCCCGAAGGCCAGCAGATTGAAATCGGCGACACAGTCCAGGCCAATGTGAAGATTATCGAAGGCGACAAAGAGCGCGTCCAGGCTTTCCAGGGCGTTGTCATCGCCAAGGGTGGCGTCGGCATTGCCGAGACGATTACCCTCCGCCGCGTTTCCCACGGCCAAGGCGTCGAGCGCATCTTCCCCGTTCATTCCCCCAGGATTGACGGGTTCAAAATCATCCGCAAGGGTGCTGTCAGGCGCGCCAAGCTCTACTACCTCCGCGAAGCCGTCGGCAACGCCGCCAAGATCAAAGAGAAGAAAGAGAAGCAGGTCAAGAAGTAAGCTCTTGGACTCTCGATTCCAGCAGGTCTCCTGATTGCCAGGAAGAAAGGGGCAGTCTTCCTGCCCTACCTACATCTCTGAAAGGGAGGCACTTTGCACAAGTGGCTCCCTTTTTTTTATTCAGTGCGCTCTACCCAGTTCCAGCGCGCTGTCAGGACAGAGTAAGAGACGCTGTGGAATGCCTAGAGCTATTCCGATGGTGAACCCGGACTATTCCGATGGCGTGTATGGGACCTAAAGCTCCAGGCGTGTATAGCTTGGGGCTTGCTCTAGTGCAGCGTGTTTTCGTCGTCCAGACAGCGCGCTCCTTCAGAGCGCACTGAAACCGTTAACAGAACCACAAAAACCATGCACCCAGTTGAACCGCTATATGCATACGACCGCCAGGCGAAAGCCGAGGCAGGTGCAGCCGTGCTTGTCGGCATCGACGAAGCAGGGCGCGGGCCTCTGGCGGGGCCTGTGGTGGTTGCAGGCGTGGTGTTGCCATTGGAGGCGGACAGCCTGTTTCAGGTGTACGATTCCAAGCAGGTGACGGAGGCGGAACGCGACGAACTGGCGCAGCAGCTGAAGGGCGCGCCTGACGTAAGGATAGCCGTGGCGGTCATCCCCGCGCAGCGCATAGACGAGATCAACATCCTTGAGGCGACGCGCGAAGGGATGCGCCAAGTTGCAGTGGAGCTGGGAGCTTCTCTTGCGCTGGTGGACGGCGTGAAGGTGCCGCGCTTCCCCATGCCCGCCCGATTTGTGGTCAAGGGGGACGCCACGTCTGCCTCGATTGCAGCCGCCAGCATCATCGCAAAAACCACGCGGGACGCAATGCTCGTGGAGCTGGACGCCCAGTATCCCCAATATGGCTTCGCCACCCACAAAGGATATGGGACACAGGCGCACCTGGAAGCTCTGCGCAAGTACGGCCCCTGCCCCGAACATCGGCGCTCCTTCAGACCAGTGAGGGAGATTATCAATCCACCCCAAACGCAACTAGAGCTGCCTATTTTTCAATGACAGATAACAATGAGATTTAACGACGCCCCTGTTGCCATCGTGCGACAGCTTGTAAATAATGGCTTTGAAGCCTATATCGTCGGCGGTGCCGTCCGTGACATGCTGCTGGAAAAGCAGCCGAAGGACTACGACATCACCACGAACGCCACGCCCGAGGAGGTGCGGCGCGTCTTTGGCAGGCGCAAATGCCGCCTGATAGGCAAGCGCTTCCGCCTGGCCCTGGTCTTCTGGGATGGAGAGACCTACGAGGTGAGCACCTTCCGCAAGGAACCGAATCACATTGAGCGGCGCGGCAGACCCACCGACAAGGGGGAAATGATCTGGAACGACAATGTCTTCGGCACATTGGAAGACGATGTGCGACGCCGCGACTTCACGGCAAACGCCCTCTACTACGATGTCAACACCGATGAAATCATTGACATGATCAACGGCATGGAGGACATCAAGACGCGCGTGGTGCGTTGCATCGGCGTACCTGCCACGCGTTTTATGGAAGATCCAGTTCGCATGCTCCGTGCGCTAAAACTGGTGGGACAGCACCAGTTCAAGATGCGTGAAAACATCCGCAAGGCGATTGTCGAAAAAGCGGCCCTCATCCAAGAGGCCTCGCCTGCGCGCCTCTTCGAGGAGCTGCAGAAGATTCTGAACACGGATTCGGCGCTGCCCATCTTCGAGGCCTGCCAGGAGAATGGCTTTCTCAAGTATTTCTGCCCGATGCTTTCCACGCTGTGGGAGACCCCTGGCGGAGAGCTGATTCGCGCATTGCTCAAGCAGCACGATGACTGCATCGACCATGAAAAGAACTACTTCAAGGAGAAATCCCTCCCAATGTCGCTCATGGCCCTTCCCTATCTGCTGAGTGTAATCGACATGGATGAGGTCAGCCGCCATGTGAACGTCGTTGCAAACCAGGACGCATGCGCGAAGGCAATCCACACCTTTTTCCTGACCTTCAACATGCCGAAAGAGATGCTCTACGACATACGGGACATCGTGATGCTGCTGCCAGAAATGGCTGCGCTTCATAACCTTGACAAAGTGCGCAACAACCCAGTCTATCCCCTTGCCTACGAGGTTTTTAGGCTTCTTACCATGGCAAATGGCTGGATGGCCGACGCCTTTGCGGAGCTGCCACTGCCCAATGACGTCTCCCAATGGCAGGAACAGGCCACGCGGGAAATCGAGGAAGATTCCTTGCAAACGCAACAGCCAAAGCGTCCACGTCGGCGCAGACGTCCTGCCAAGCGGAAAAAGACCGCCGCTGAAACTCCTGCCCAGCCGACCAACGATTCTTTAGATTCTACTGACAACGAATAACCACTGACCCCTTATGAACATCAAATCCCTCTTAACAGGCGCAGCCGTCATCACCATCATCTACATCATTGTCTTTTTTGTCTTCATCAAAGGCTGCGACAAAAAGGAGAAGATTGCTGAGGAGACGGCTGTTGAGGAGACAACGCCCCAGCAGCAGGAGCAGCCAGTGGAGGAGACGGCACAGCCTCAGGAGACAGCCCCAAGCGACCCCCTCTATGGCGTGGAACCCTACTCGGATGAGTTCTTCACCTACACCACGAAAAACATCCCAGCGGATGTTCAGCGCGCCATAACCGCCTCCAACGTGAAGGCGGGCATTGCCGTGAATCTCGATTCGCGCGAGGTCTGCTGGGCATTGAATCCGAATACTGCCTACCCGATGGCCTCCGTCACGAAGATGATGACGGCGCTGGTGGCCGTCCGCAAGATGCTCTGCTCCAACGGGGCCATTACGCTGGAATCGCCCATCAAGGTCACGCGCACCGCTTCGCTCATAGGCGGTCGCCAGGTCTGGCTCGACCCCAAGGAGACCTTCACATTCGATGAAATCCTCAAGTGCGTCCTGGTTCACAGCGCCAACGACTGCGCCTATCTGCTGGGCGAGTTTATGGGCAACGGGGATATCAACTCATTCATACACGATATGAACAAGCAGGCGCAGGAACTGGGCTGCAAGCACTTCCATTTCATCAACTCCCATGGCCTGACCGACAAGGTCAACAAGGACGAAAACTCTGGTTCACCTGCAGAACTCGCCTATCTGGCCTCCGTCCTGCTCAACATTCCGCAGATTATGAAGTGGACAGGCGTCCGCACGGAATACCTGCGAGAAAACGACGAGGCGTTCAAGGCACGCAACAAGGGGCAGGCCACCATGCTTTCCACCAGCAACTCCCTGCTGGGAGTCGTGCCTGGCGTCAATGGCATGAAAACTGGCTTCACGGACAATGCGGGCTTCTGCATCGTCATCACCTGTGTGCGCAACGACAAGCACACCTGCGTCGTTCTCATGGGATGCAACAACCGCAAGTCACGCGACGCACTCGGAAAAGCCCTGCTCAACTGGCTATATGCCAATTAAGTGGTTAGTGGTTAGTGGTTAGTAATGAGGAGCTAAGGGGTAGGGATTAATAGAATGTAAGTGGCTAATTGCTAATTGCACTAACCACTAACCACTAACCACTAACCACTAAATGGAGCGCAGGAAGGTGTTTTGAGGTGTTGGGAAGCCGCTTTGCTTAAAGGCTTCTTCGGTAACTTTGACAACCTCAAGTCCCTGCTCCAGGGTGATGGGGGTCGGGATGCCGTTGACGACATCGTCATAGAGGTGCTTCCAGAGAACACTCATGGCCATTTGCGGGACCTGGATTTCCGACGTGAAAAAGTTGAGGGTCTCGTCAAAATTGCCATATTGCTTGGGGGGCTGCCCTGGATGGGGCTTCAGGTCGTCGCGCAGGGTGATGGTCGGGTCAAGGTAGCGCGCGGTCATCTTGCCGTTTTCATAGACGATGGTACCCTTGGAGCCGATGATTTCCATCTCGCGGCCAGGTATGGCGTTGCAGCCAGCCACCTCGATGTCCGCGACGCGGTTGTTCGCACCCTTGAGGATGATTTTGAAGAGATCGTCACCTGCGCCGATTGAAATGACGTGGCGCACGTCCGCCCAGATATCGACGACTGGCGAATCCAGGAACTGCAGTGCCTGGTCGATGAGGTGCGGTCCCCAGTTGGTAAGCAGGCCGCCATAGTATTCAGGCATGGTCATCCAGTCGTTGCGGCGGCAATAACCGACGCTTCTGTAGAGCTTTATGTACTGGATGTCACCGATGAGCCCAGAGGCCATCAGCTGCTTTGCCTTGACGAAGGCAGGCTCAAAACGGCGGTTGTGCCGCAGGAACAACTGGTGCGGGTGCGCGTTGGCAACCTCAATCATCGCCTTCATCTCGGCGACGCTTGTGGCGACTGGCTTCTCCACGACGGCGATTTTGCCAGCTTCCATAATCTTGATGGCGGCTGGAACGTGGTCTGGGTGGCGGATGCCGATGGTGACCATGTCGAGCCCAGGGTGCTGGAGCATGGCGTCAAGGGAGGGGTATTTGGCTGCATTCGCCAGTTCCTTTGGCACTTCATTGAGGCGCTGAGGATCCGTGTCCGCGCATGCCACCAGCTGGAACATATTGGGGAAACTGCCGATTTCCTGGGCGTGGTTGCCGCCTATTCTGCCTACTCCGCAAATGCCGACCTTCAAGATTCTGTTTGCCATGTTCGCTACCAATCAAAACTATTATTTGGGTAATAACCTCTAATTCACGTATTTGTCAAAAATGCTCTCCTTGGAGACCAGGCCGACGAACTTTTCATCCTCGAAATAGAGGACTGGGAGGATACTGCTCTTTGTCTTGTTCATCGCCTTCACGACCTTGTCCAGGGTGTCCGTATCGTGAACAACGGCGACAGGCGGACGCATGAGCTGCTCCACAGCTGTCGTGGGGGGATAGGCGGTTGCGAAGAGTTCTGTCAACTGGACGAGCCCCGCCAGCGTGCCGTCCACGTTCAGCACGGGAACGCAGTTGAGCGTATCAGGGGAAGGTGCGTTTTTGACGAGCGTGAGAGCCTCCATCAAGGGCATCTCCTTCTGGAAGATGACCTGCGGGCTGACGAAGCAGCGTCCAACGGGAACACGTTTGAGGCGGCTCTCAAAGGGATCCTCGCTGATAAGCCCTTGGGCGATAAGCGATTTCTTGTAGATGGAGTGCGGCTCCATCATGCGCCCGAACACGCATGAGACTCCAGAGGCAAGCATCAGCGGGACG
The DNA here is from genome assembly GCA_017458805.1 of Victivallales bacterium. Classification (GTDB taxonomy): domain Bacteria; phylum Verrucomicrobiota; class Lentisphaeria; order Oligosphaerales; family Oligosphaeraceae; genus RGIG3456. The sequence goes on from JAFTAC010000241.1 coordinate 6,975, forward strand.
AAGAGGCCGAAGCAGTCCGTCGTCTCCACAACCAGGAAGACGGCAGCCAGAGGGGAGTGCATGACAGTGGCAAACACTCCGCAGATGCCGATGGCGGCGAAGTTGCAGGTGTTGATTTGGCCGATGCCCAGCTTGTTGAACATCTGCGCGAAGAAAAAGCCTGCGAAGGCACCGATGAACATCGTCGGTGCGAAGATGCCTCCGTCGCCGTTGTCGATAGTCAGGGTGGAGGCGGCTGGCTTCAGGAAGAAGACGGCCAGCAGGATCAGGACAGGAACAGCCGCAGCGGGCAGCCATTGAAGCATATAAGGAGCCTCTGTCAGGGCGGTGACATCCCCCACCAGGAGTTGTTCAATGGAATCATAACCCTGGCCGCGGAGCATCGGGAAGATGAACAGGATGATGCACAGGATTGTGCAGCCAGTCATAAAGCGCAGGAAGGGTGATTTGATTTTGTGCGTCACAGTGCCCACCCAGACGGTGCTTTTGATGAGAAGCACACCGATAACTGCCGTAAAAATGCCGCAGAAGAGAACGGCGATAATGTCGCGTGGGCCCCAGGGGCCGATGGTGTTCATGAAAAATGACTGCTCGAATCCCTCTGAGAAGAAAATCTTTGTGAAGGCGGAGGAACACGCGCTGGCGATGAGCGGAGGGAGCGTCGTGCGGAAGGTGCATTCAGGCAGCAGTGCCTCCACCACGAACAGGACAGCCGCAATGGGGCTGTGGAAAACAGCGGAAATGGCGGCTGCGGCCCCGCAGCTTATCAGCATGCTGCGAGGAATCCCCTGGATGCACAGCGTGCGGGAGACGCACGCACCGACGGCGGAACCCGTCAGCACGCTCGGGGCCTCCAGCCCCGCAGAACCGCCGAAGCCGACGGAAAGCGCACTGGAGATGATGTGCGTGAACATGTCCTTGAAGGGGATGTCGTCCCTGTTGCGGTCCAACTTCAAGATAAGCGGAGCCAGACTTTTGATGAAACGGGGGCCGCATAGAATTACCTGGAAGACCTTTGAAAGGGAGATGCCTATGAACGGCAGCATGAACACCGCCAGAATGCGCCAGTTCAGAGACTCGCTCTGGTCAAAAATGAGATTGGCGTAGTCCAGATTGGAAAGCAGAATAAGGTGTAGC
>JAFTAC010000242.1 GCA_017458805.1 Victivallales bacterium
AGCCAGCAGGAAATCGACGAGTGGGTCGTTGGACATAATGGCAATGGTGAAACTCCAAGGAAGAAACGCTGAAAGGAGTGGCAATGAAAAATCGCATCTTCATCAGCAGTGTCCAGCGCGAGTTTTCCGCAGAACGCAAGGCCATTGTGGAACTCATATCCGCGAATCCGCAACTTTCACGGTTTTTCGACACTTTCGCCTTTGAGGTTGATGTGCCAGCAGCAGATAAGCGAACAGATGAGGTCTATCTCTCCGAACTTGCCGTTAGTGACTTATACGTGGGGCTTGTTGGCAATGAGTATGGCGGTGTCACGCCAGATGGCACTTCTGCCACCGAAGCAGAATATGACGAGGCAACGCGTCTTGGAATCCCGCGCTTCATCTTCGTCAAAGGAAAATCAGACAAGGAACGTGACCCTCGTGAACAAGCTTTTCTCCGCAAGGTCTCGCCTGGACTGATTCGCGTCCGTTTTGACGGAACGGACAAACTGCTTTCCTCTCTCACGGAAAGCCTTGACCGCTTTCTTGCTGAAAACAAAGTTGCATACGCAGAACGCTCATACGAGGAGGAGCCTGTCGGGAAATGGGACGAATTGGATGAGGAAAAGATACGCTGGTTTGTCCGCACAGCCCGCGTGAAGCGAGGTTTCCCGTTTGCGGAGGATGCCCCGACGGAGAAAGTACTGACGCATCTCAAGATGGTGACCGACGGTGTGCCAAACCGTGCGGCAATGCTTTGCTTTGGACGCAACGCCCATCTTTATGCAACTTCGCCAGGCGTCAAGTGCGTTCTCTGGTATGGCAAAGAACGAAGAAAGCCTGCTGGCTCATATAAATGGTTTGAGGGAAACCTCTTCGATATTTCCGACAAAGCCATCGAATTCATCAAAGAGAAACTCGACCTCCGCATCGGGGGGCACACCCTCGGCGCACAGTCGGATGACACCTTCGAAATCGATGAGAGGATTGTCTCGGAGATGATAAACAACGGCATCGCTCATCGCGACTACGCTTCTTCCGCCACTGTTCAAGTTGAACTTTTCAAGGACCGCCTGACGGTCTTCAGTCCAGGCCCGATGCATAGAAACATGAAGTATGAACTGCTGTCGGAAGAGCATCAGTCATACGCCGTCAACCCACTCATCGCACACGCGCTTTTCTATGTGCAGTACATTGAGGAACTCAGCACAGGCACTGTGGACATCTTCAACATTTGCAAGGCCACTGGACTTCAACCTCCCGTCTTTGACATTGATGCACAGCACGTTACAGTGACTGTCTATCGTCCATTGTTTGACGAACAAGGCAACCGTGTCCCGATTGCTTCGGGTGAAGTCAAGGCAAAAACTTCAAAAGTCGGTCCAAAAAACACGGAAGTCAAGGTAAAACCAGAGGAAGTCAAGGTAAAACCAAATTTTGAAGTGATTATGAAAGGTTATCGCAAAGACTTGCGTGAAACTTGCTCAAAAGTTTGGAATACCTTGGCATCTGATAGCAATTTGACGCAAAGGGAAATAGCCGTCAGATTAAGAATTTCAGAAAGTAGTGTCTTAAGTGCGATGAACGCACTTCAGGAAGTTGGTTTGTTGAAAAGGGAAGGATATGGCAAAGGAAGAACCTGGATTGTCAGGACTATGCCATCCAGGGAAAGCAATCAATCCTGATAGCATACGGGGACACAACACCACAATGGATGATAGAATAGGGGCAAAACGAAAAGGGACAGTGATGATGGACAGAAGAGAACTTGCCAATAAAATCCGGGCACTGGAAGGCTAATCGAACGATGAGAAGTCTGCCCTGCTGGGTCTGCTTAACGCCCAGAAGAAAAGTCGCTCGAAAACTCCCTAAAATGCGATGATAACAAAGCAGAGGCGCCAGGCAATACGCTATCTTACACACTGAAACGGCCTTTGTCAAATGTGGAAAGGGGAAAAAGAGTTTTTGGCTCTTCTGATTCGTCAGTATTGTTTTCAGTGATAAAAAAGCAGAAAACATGATGAAAAAAGCAGAATTTCAACTATATTACACATACTCACAATTCATCATCAACCTTTAATATCGGATATCATTGTTCTTAAGCAAAACAGCCATTCATGAATGACAAGGAAAGATATAATTTTTCATTCACCACAGGCACATTGATGCCTGTGGAAATGCTTCTTTTGGCTAAAGAGTATTTACGCATCAAAGACTGGGATGCCTTGCAAAGAGAATGTAGCAAGGGGGCTCTCCTTACATTTAGGACCCTTGCAAGCTGCCGCGATATCGGGAGGCGTCTCATTTCGCGTCTGAAAGAGTTCTCCTTAGAAGAACTGGAATACTTTGTGACAGCGGATTCAGAGGAAGAAAAGATACTTTGCTGGGTTGCCGTGTGCAGAAGATACACTTTTATCCGTGATTTCATGGCTGAAGTCGTTCGTGAACGCTATTTGAGCGGGATGCAGGAGGTCACTTATTCCGACTATGCCTCCTTCTTTTGCGACAAGGCACAGTATCATCCAGAGATGGAAAGCCTGTCCATTCTGACGCAGGGCAAAATCCGCCAGATGGTGTTCAAGATGATGACAGAGGCAGGCATTATCGAGAACAAGACCCGAATCGTGCCAACCGTCATGCCTCCGAAACTGCTGGAGCTTCTTCCCCGTGAAGACTATCTCTGCTTTCCCATGTTTGTAAGGGAGGATTGAAACAATGCCAACCATCCCCGAGATATTCCAACGAGTTCTTTCGATTCTCCAGAACCAGTTTTTTCTGGATTGTTCGCTAGCAAAACCTGAAGTCCCGTTCTATATCTACCCATACAATGCCTCAAAACAGGCGGAGATGGACGATATGGTCAAAAATCTGGTCTCCAATCTTGCCTCCAAAGGTGTCCCCGTTCTTGAGATAAATCTCTTCAATCTCCTGCTCGACTGCATGAAGAAGAATGATGACCTGGAGTGGGAATTGGAACATGAACAGGAGCGCAGCAGGGAGGAGATGCTCGCCGAACTCCAGGGCATATTGGACGTGGAGACGGAAATCGTCCCCGCCATCCGCAAACTCCGCGAGGCGACTCCGCACAAACTTCTTTTTCTCACAGGCATCGGCGCCTGCTATCCAGTTCTTCGTGCCCATGTGCTTCTGAACAATCTTTTTTCAGTCGTCAACGACGTGCCGCTGGTTATGTTTTTCCCAGGGGAATACTGTCAGGTCCCTGGTTCGGGAGCCACGCTTGAACTGTTTGGCCGTTTCCGCGGGGATGGCTACTACCGCGCCTTCAACCTCCTTGAAACACGGGTTTAATCCAGGATATCCACCATGTCCATTGAAATCTTCAGAAAAGCGATTGACCGCCATATCGACGGAGTCATCAAGGCCGACGATGATTCCAGTCTCTGGCTGGAACTAGATGAATATGTGCTGACTGGCGAGGCGCAGTCACGGCTGGAGGATTTTCTGGAGGCATACAACAGCCACTCCGCCAACGGCGCATGGATTTCAGGCTTCTTCGGCTCCGGTAAGTCCCATCTGCTGAAGATGCTTGCCATCGTCCTGGAAAACCGTGAAATCAACGGCCAGCGCGCCTCCGACATCTTCCTGCGCGACAAATGCATGGACATACCGACGCTGAAGGGCCTGCTCTCCAAGGCAGTCTCCATTCCGTCCAAGAGCATCCTGTTCAACATCGACCAGAAGGCGGACATCATCTCCAAGACGCAGGACGACGCAGTGCTCTCCGTCTTTCTGAAGGTCTTCAACGAATTCTGTGGCTACTACTCCAAGCAGCCGCACATCGCCCAGATGGAGCGTGAACTGGACGAAGAGGGGCTTCTAGAGAGATTCAGGTACTCTTTTCAGGAAATCACAGGAAAGGAGTGGGAGTTCGGGCGTGCCCGAAGTATGCGATATAGTACTGCCATCGACCAGGCCTACAGTCATGCCACTGGCACTGACAAGAGGGGCATTATAGATTACTACAGCAGAAATTTCAAGCTGTCTATTGATGATTTCGCCAATTTGGTCAAAGAATACATCATCCGCCAGGACAAGATACTTCCAGGCTTCCAATTGAATTTCTTTGTGGATGAGATCGGCCAATATGTCGCCAATAGTGTCAAGCTCATGACAAACCTCCAGACATTATCTGAATCCCTGAACACAGTTTGCAAGATGCGTTCTTGGTTGATTGTCACTTCTCAATCGAATGTCTCGGATGTAGTCGGGGAGATGACGCGGCAGTCAGGTAACGATTTTTCAAGAATTAAGGCTCGCTTCTCCAAACCTCTTACACTTACTGGCGCAAATGCGGACGAGGTCATCCGTCGCCGTCTGCTGGAGAAGAAGCCAGATTGCATGGGGGAACTCTCCGAGTTGTACAGAAAATACGAGAACGACTTCAAAACCATGTTCGACTTTGCAGATGGTTCGAAACGCTACAGAAGCTATGCCGACGAGGAGGCCTTCATCAGTTGCTATCCGTTCGTTCCGTACCAATTCGACCTTTTCCAGACGACCATGCTGAACCTCTCCGCCAAGGAGGCCTTCACGGGAAAATATACGGCTATAGCCGAGCGTTCCATGCTGGCGGTGTGCCAGGACGCAGCCAAGAAACTCTGCTTGAATGCAGAGAAGAAGGTCGGCTCCGTGGTTCCGTTCGACTACTGGTATGAGGGCATCCGTCTGGCGTTGAAGCCTACGCAGATTAACCAGATCATCGTCGCCGAGCACCAGCTCTCCGACCCGCTGGAGATTCGTCTGCTGAAGGCACTGTTCCTTGTGAAATATGTCCGCGAGTTCAAGGCCACGGTGCGCAACCTCAGCATCCTGATGATAGACGAGCTGGGTGTCAATGTCGCGGAACTCCGCAAGCGGACGGAGGAGGCTCTGGCGCATCTGGAGCGTGAATCCTATCTCCAGCGCGTCGGCGACAACTACGAATACCTGACCGATGAGGAAAAGGACATCGACAAGGAAATCAAGGCGACCGATGTCTCGTCTGAGGAAATCGACAAGTTCTACAAGGAAATACTCTTTGACACCATCATCCGCGCCACACGCCTCACCTGCACAAACGGTGCAAGCTATGCCTACATCCAGCGAATCGACGGGCGGGACATTGGCCGTGCCAACAGCGACCTCGCAATTCATTTCATAACTCCGCAGAATCCAAACTGCGACAACTTGCAGGCGTTGAAGATGCAGTGCCTTGGGCGGGACGAGGCGATGTTTGTCCTCCCGATTGATCCGATGCTCATCGCGGATGTTGCGACCTTCAAGAAGACCGAGCGCTACCTGCGGCAGAATCCAGCGGCAGCCCAGCCAGACGGTCAGCGGAAGCGGCTGCTGGAGGCACGTGGCGACTCCAACCGCACCATCCGCACTCGCATTGAGGAACGCCTGAAATCCCTCATTTCCGCAGCACCAGTCTTCATCTGCGGCGAGGATGCCAAAACGACCACAACCGAACCCAGAAGCAAAATTGGTTCCTGCTTCAACGAATTGGCAACGCGTGTCTATTCCAGCTACGCCATGATTTCGGGGATGGGAAATGTCACGGAGGCCGATGTCCACAGGTTCCTCAAGAAAGATGCACAACTGCCTGGAATGCCAGAAACCCTTTCGGAAGCGGAACAGGACATCCTCGCCTTCTTACGCACCAATGAGCAGCGAGGCCTCCGCAGTACGATGAAGACGCTGACCGAACGCTTCGAGGGTAAGCCCTACGGCTGGCCGCTGGGTGTCATCGATTGCCTGGTTGCGCGGCTGTGGGCCAATGGGCATCTGGAGGCGTCGCTCAATGGCGAGGTGCTCCAGGAGGCTTCTTTGAAAAACAGCCTGCTCAACACGCACCAGCACTCGGACCTCGTCCTGTCGTTGGTGCAACAGTTCACACCAGCGCAGATTCGGCGCGTCAAGGACTTCATGCAGAAGTTCTTCGCCGTGCCCGTTCCCTCGCAGGACGCGAAGGCCGTCGGCGAGGAGCTTTTGGAACAGTTCAAACAGCTTTCATCCAATCTCGTAAACCTTGTGGCCCAGCATGACAGCTACTCGTTTATCAAAGAACTTGGCGAGTACGTGGAAACAGTCTCTAAAATCGGAGGGCATCCCTGGACCTGGTTCTTCGGCGAGGATTTCGCAAAACAGATGGAGGATTTGCTGGATGCCAAGGAAGATCTGATTGACCCAATCTGCGGGGCGTTCCACAACGGCCAGGCGGAAATATACGCTGTAGCCAAACAGTTCTACATGGAGCAGAAGGTCAATTTCCCGTTCATCAAAGGCAATCCAGCCACGTATGACGCAACTGGGACGGAGGAGGAGAAACTTCGCCAGCTCCTTGAATCCCCTGTGGTCTATAAGAATGCGGGCTTCAAGCAAATAAAGGCACTGCGGGAGAGTCTGGAAAAGCAGGTAGCCGATGCAACCGCAAAGCTTCACGCTACGGTGGAGACGAAAGCCAATGAGCAGTTGAAGCAGCTTCGCGCCTCAGAGGCCTATCGCAACGCAACCACCGAGGCAAAGCAGGCCGTTGATAATACAGTAACGGCTTTCCTGACCAATGCCAAACAGGAGCGTCTATTGCCGACTTTGAGCTGGAATCTCCAGAACTTTCTTTCTTCGCAAGTTCCCCGTTTCTATGAGATGCTGACACCACCGCCACCATCAGGCAACGACGGAAATGGCGATGGTGCCAAACCAAAGACAGCCAAGGTCGTCCCGCTTCATTCTGTGAAGCCAGAGATAGCCAAGTCAATGCTGGAGACACCCGATGACATTGATGCTTACATCGCTTCTCTGCGCAAGCGTCTGCTGGACGAAATCGAAGCAGGTAATAAGGTGTTCCTGGGGTAGCAAAGTCGTCCAGCCTTGAATTTAAAACAACGCAGAAATCTTAATAAGCCAAAAGACCATAATGAACCTTTCTTCCCTAAAGACCTTTGCCGTAGAATCCCGCCGTAAACTGATGCGCTATGTTGCGGACAAGGTGGCCTTTGTCCTGGCAGAAGAAAGCACAGCACGGCGTTCCGCCCCGCAGAGTGTCAAGGAACTGGAGGATGCCATTCGCAAGCAAGGGCAGGAGCAAGTCATTGAGGCCACGGCATATATGTGGTTCAACCGCTTCTGCGCTTTGCGCTTCATGGACGCTAACCACTATACCTCAATGGGGGTGGTCTCTCCAACCGAAGGCGCGACACGCCCCGAAATCCTCGCGGAGGCGATTGCGGGAAACTTCGATGTCAATGTCAGCGAGACGGCAAAACGACGCATTCAGGCGCTATTGTCAGGGGAAACGCCCTCCAATGACCGCTTCAACGATGCCTACCGCATTCTCTTCATCGCGGCCTGCAACGGCTGGTCGGCCATCATGCCATTCCTCTTCGAGAAAATCGACGACTACACCGAATTGCTGATGCCCGATGACCTGCTCTCCGCTAACTCCATTCTCGCCGAATTGCGAGAGGCCATCCCCTTGGAGGACTGTCAGGACGTGGAACTCATCGGCTGGCTCTACCAGTTCTATATCTCCGAAAAGAAGGATCAGGTCTTCGATGGTCTCAAAAAGAACCGCAAGATTCCAAAGGAGGACATTCCCGCCGCCACCGAACTCTTCACCCCGCATTGGATTGTTCAGTATATGGTGGAGAACTCGTTGGGGCGCCTTTGGCTGGAGAATCATCCAGAATCCTCTCTGGCGGAACAGTTCCAGTTCTACATCAAGGCGGAATCGACTGGGAAATGTCCCAAAATCGACTCCCCCGAGGAAATCCGCATCTGTGACCCCTGTTGCGGTTCGGGACATACGCTGGTTTATGCGTTTGACGTTCTATATGCCATTTACTCAGAGTGCGGTTATGACACATTGGAGATTCCTAGAAAGATTCTAGCAAACAATTTGTACGGTCTGGAACTCGACCCGCGCGCCGCTACACTGGCATCCTTTGCGCTTGTGATGAAGGCACGTCAGAAACACCGCCGTTTCCTGATAGCGCGAAACATCGTCCAGCCCCACATCTGCCTGCTGCGCAATGTGGATTTCACCGACCAGGAAATCACGGAATACAAAGAGGCGATGGGAAGTGATTTCTTCACGATTCCCTTCTTCGAGACGATGACACAGTTCACGGATGCCGAGAACCTAGGCTCCCTAATTGTTCCACGCCTACAGGATTCCACCGATGTTCGTGCCGCCATTGATGCCAAGAATGTCGCGGGGAATCTATTTCTGCGAGATACCCATAAGAAGGTTATGCATCTTCTGGAGATGTCAGACGATCTCGCCCCAAGATACCATGTGGTCGTCACCAACCCGCCCTACATGGGCAGCAAGGGAATGAACGCGCAGCTCAAGGAGTTCGCCGAAAAGAACTACCCCGACAGCAAGGCTGACCTCTTCGCGATGTTCATTGAACGCTGTATGAAGATGGCTCTGCCCGATGCCTTCTCCGCAATGATTACGATGCAGTCCTGGATGTTCCTCTCCAGTTTCGAGAAGTTGCGCCGAAAGATTCTTGACGAGAAGTGCATCACGACTATGGCGCATCTAGGCGCACGTGCATTCGACACCATTGGCGGCGAAGTGGTCTCCACAACCTCATTCGTCATTCAGAACGCCGCCTTGCCTGAATACAAGGGAACATACATTAGGCTGGTGGATGGAAACAACGAGGCGGAGAAAAGTACTATGCTCAAGGAGGCAGTACGATGAGCAAGGAAAAATGCCCATTTCGAAATGACATTGATTGCATTTACAAGACTTCAGTAGTGTCTGATTCAGCTCAAAAACTTAAAGTTCAATATATGGAGGATATGTCCCCCATATGTTTTGTTAGCAATGGTGAGGGTGAGATTGAAAATTCAGAAACATTGTGTGAAAATCATCCACTGAGTTGTCAAAAATGTTGTTTTTTATCTTGCAATCAACTAATTAGCAAGTTTATAAAAAAGAATACATTATGCTATCAAAAGAATATCATCAAAACAAGAGATGATACACAGCCTAAATGTTTCATTCGGATAAAGAATAGCAAATACATCTTACTTGAACATCATCCATGTTGCTTATGGATTAAATCATCAAATCCTGTAAATGACAGCATATTTGGGAAAAAGATGTTTGATGATAAGGTATTGAGAGAAAGAATTGAACCTTGGCTGACCGCTTTATTTCAATCTGAACATCTATCGCTTCTTGTTGGGTCAGGGCTTACAACAGGAATTTGCAAGATTGCCAGACAAGAATCAACGGGAATGTCCAACGCAGATTTTTCAGACACTTTTAGCAAATACATTGAAGACGAAGTCAAAAAAACTGCTCCTAAGTTAAACCGCGCAAACGGCAATTTTGAGGATTCAATTCGAGTTGCCAATGCCTTGCTTGCTGGGTTGGAAATTTTGAAGGACGAAAGAGCAGAAACACTGCGAAAAGAAATTGATGACAATCTTCTACAATTCACCACATCTCTGTTACAAACAGAATTAAATTTAGCAACTGCTCCATTAAAAGAGAGAAATGATGCATTTAACTGTTTGATTGCTTTTTTGATGAGTTTCGCCAGTCGAACAGGCACTAGAGACCGTTTGAATATCTTCACAACAAATTACGACCGTTTTATTGAAGAAGCGGCTGATTTGGCTGGAATGCATTTATTGGATCGTTTCGTCGGAAAACTGTCCCCTGTTTTTCGAGCGTCCAGATTAAATTTGGACATGCATTATAATCCACCAGGAATTATAGGCGAACCCCGATATTTAGAGGGAGTTGCACATTTAGCAAAACATCATGGCTCTCTGAATTGTGACCAGACAGGGGCTTTAATTCGTAA
>JAFTAC010000243.1 GCA_017458805.1 Victivallales bacterium
TAGTGTCCTGATGGCGGGAGGACGAACTCCTCTCCGTCAACCTCAATGGTCCAGTTCCCTTCGGCGGCACGGTTGACCCAGGTCTCGAGGCCGTTCTCATAGCGTGCGTAGATGCGGTTCTGGGAGGTCTTGCCTGCGCGGAGCATCTCGGAAGCGGACATGAGTTTGCCGTCAACGAAGTACTTGATTTCAGCGACGGGTGAGGCGCAGAACTGCTCCTGGACCTGCCGAATCATGAAATAGCTCTTGAGGAAGCGGTCGAGCAGCGTCATGTCGATGCGCGCGGCAAGGCCCTGCTGGTAGCGGTCGGCGGTGAAGAGGTGACCGATGTTGCCCTCGGCAATCTCGGTGGCGATGAGGCAATCGACGTCACGGTTGTGGAGGAGGGGCCAGTCGGCGCCGTTGAAGGTCTCAAGGGGTAGGATTTTGCGGAGTTTGAAATCGACGATGAGGGGGAGGCCGAGTTTGGTGTCGTTGGAGACGGCGTAGTTTGTGTCAAGTAGTCCCGCCCAGAAGAAGGCAGCGCAGCCCTCGCTCCAGATGGGGCCGTTGAAAAGACGGCGGTGCTGGAGGGCGACGGCGCCGTAGTCGCGAATCACACGGGAGAAGGTGCCTGCGCCAGGGGCCTCGGCGTCAAAATCGACATCGGCCCACGGGGGCGCATTGGTGAGTTCGTCAAGGTATTCGGCGTTGAAGTGGAAACGGTCGAGGAACTTGGGGAAGAAGGTCTGGGAGAGTGTGAGCATGACGGAGGGCTTGGGGCGGAAGCAACCGTCCCATCCCTCCACGAATTGGCTGCTGGCAGAGCGACTGACAAGGCCATAATCGAACTGCGGGTCGTTGGGGGCGATGATGCGGTTGTCCTGGTAAACCCCGACGCGGGGGAAGAGGGAGCGGAGGCCGTCAACCAGCTTGAGAACGGTGGCGTCGCCGCCATTGGACATGGAAGCCTGCATTTCAAGGGTGGTGCGGTTGTTTTCGAGGGGGGTGCGGAAGAGGCCTGAGTGCAGGTGGAGATAGAGGTCAACAATACCGTATGCCTTCATCTTCGTCCAGAATGCGAGTTCCTGGTCGGCGTGGTTCGGGCTGCCCTGGAGGACGTAGGCACGGGTGTGGCCAACGAGGCGGCTCATCTCGTCGCGGAACTTGGAGACGGGGTTGGGGATGTTCGGGAGGATGTCGTCGAGTTCAGCGGAGACGGTGAAGATGAAGCGCTCGTAGAGCGGATTGAGTTTGCCATCGGTCTTGCGGAAATAGGCGGTGCCGCCCATGATGCGGGCGGAGGTGGCGTCGATGACGTCGGCCCCCTGGAGGCCAAAGGAGGGGGTGCCCTCGATGCAGTAGGAGGCGTTGGAGGTGTACCAGTCGCAGAACGCGGAGGCGAGGAAATCGGGGGTGGCGAGGAGGCGCGGGTAGTTCCAGCGGTTGTTGAGGTAGGTCAGCGCAAAGAGCTGGGGCTTGGCGATGCCGCTGACGACGCCAGCGTCGAAATTCGTGATGTCCAGTTGGCTGGAGGAGGCCTCGACGACGATGGACTTGCCCTGGACGGCGAGGCGATAGGTGAATTCGAGGGATTTGCCCTCCTTTTCCCAGAGCCATTCGGCAACCAGGCGGTCATCGACGACTTTGCAGGATTTGAGGGTGGGCTGGATGGTGGCGCCAGGGAAGAACTCGACATCGCCGACTTTGGCGCGGGGACCGCCGTGGATGGCGGGCCAGAAGGGCTTGCCGTCGTTATAGGTTGCGGTGAGGTCGGTCAGCGCACCGCTCTTGGGGGTGTAGCGGTAGGTGACTTTGGCGTCCTTGCCAGTGTAGGTGAAGAGCCAGGAGGCACCCTCCTGGACGATGGCGTTTTTGCTGCCAGGGGCGGCGGAGGTGGGGAGGATGGTGTCGGGCGTGGTCGGGAAGCCCAGATCCATCTTGGTGGTGTCGGGGATGTCGAACTTCCCGAGCTGGAAGGCGTTGATCTGATCGAAGCAGAAGAAGTCCTCTTCTCCCTTGAGAACGAGTTTGTGAAGTGCAAAGCCACGCAGTTGCAGCGGGCGCTCAAGGTCTTTGGGGAAGACGATGGCGGCGGTGCCCCACCAGCGTTTGGCATCCCAGCGGCTGCCGCAGCCAGTGGCAAAGATACGGTGCGATTTACCGTTGGCGTCGGCTAGGAGGATGGAGATGCGGGGCTTGCTGCCAAAGCCCTTGCCGGCAGGACCGAAGAGCCAGATTTCAAGACCGTCGGAGTCAGCAGGGATGGCGATGGGCTTGGGGGCGGTGACGTTGATGTTTGCGCCCTCCTTCGTGAAGGAGACGCGGGCGACCTTCTCGCCCCACAGTTTGGTGAGGTCGGTGGTGTCGATGGTGGAATCGCAGCCAGAGACCTTCCAGCCATCAATGCCGTCCTGGTCCAGACGCCAGAGCTGAACTCCCCTGGGCTTCAGGCCCTGGATGATTTCCCAGGGGCGGACCCGCCATTCGTTGGTGGAGTAGGAGGCGGCAAACAGCGCAGCAGCAAGGCAGATGGAAAGAGCGATGATGTGCTTCATTCTCAAGTTGTGAGTTTGGGATTAGGAGTTTTATGCATTAACTATTCAGCCCCCATCCCATGCAAGGCTCTTGACTCTCAAATAAAATAATGGTGCAAAATATAATTGCAACTTAGAATCTGCTAAAAAAACTGTAACCATTACGAAATGCTATGTTCCCCACAAGGGTAGTTTTTTAACCACAGATTACACAGTTTGTGGTTAAAAACTACCTTTATAGGGATTAGAGCTTTCCCAAAACACAGCCATTTTTCCTATTCGACTAAACTCATCTTAAAAAAAGACACCTAATAGAGCAACTCCGTAAAATCTAATATCCTAGTCTTTTATTCAATTAATACGCTTATTTCAAGAAA
>JAFTAC010000244.1 GCA_017458805.1 Victivallales bacterium
AAGCGTCATCGCCTCACAGTTCTATGGGGCAAAGAAATACAGGTCTTTGGAGAAAACCATCCACACAGCCATGCTAGTCGCCATCTTCGGCGGCCTCTTCATGGCTATTTTCGGGTTGCTGTTCTCACATCTCATGCTCGAAATGATGGACTCCCCAGAGGATGTCATCGGGAAATCCACTCTCTACATGCAGATTATCTTCGGTGGCATGATGTTCCAGATGCTCTACAACTACGGCAGTGCCATCCTGCGCGCAGTGGGTGATACAAAACGCCCCCTCTACTATTTGACTTTCGCAGGCATTGTCAACGTCGTCCTCAACCTCTTCTTCGTCCTCAGGCTGCACATGGATGTGGCGGGCGTCGCCATCGCCACCGTCATTTCCCATGCCATATCCGCCATGCTTGTCTGGAACGCCATCCGCGTCGGCGACGACTCCTTCAAACTCGACCTCCACAAAGTCTCCATCGACTGGCCCATCTTCAAGAGAATGCTCTCCATCGGCGTGCCAGCAGGTCTTCAGGGCGCATGCTTCTCCTTCTCCAACATCGTCATCCAGTCCTCCGTCAACTCCTTCGGCTCCATTGTGATGGCGGGCAATGCCGCAGCCATGAGCCTGGAGGGAATGGTCTATATCGGCTCGGCATGCTTCCACTTCACCGCCCTTAGTTTCGTGGGACAGAACTACGGTGGACGCCAGTATGCCCGAATTCGCAAATGCATCCTCTACGCCCTCATTCTTGTCAGCATTGTATGCGAGACCATGGGAGTCACTTGCTACCTTTTCGGCAACCAGCTCCTTAGCATCTACAACCCCGACCCTGATGTCATCATCTGGGGGCTTAAGCGCATGAGCATCCTCTTCACCACGTATGCCCTCTGCGGGATGATGGACGTCGTCTGCGGCGCCCTTCGAGGACTTGGCTACTCGACCATCCCCGCCCTTCTCACCTTCTTCTCCGTCTGTGTCATGCGCGTGGTCTGGATAGGCACCGTCTTCCGTGCCCATCGCACAATTCCCATGCTCATGCTGTCATACCCCATATCCTGGATTCTCGCCACTGTTGCCAACGGCGCCCTGCTCTATGTTGCATGCAGACGGCTCAACAAGAGCGCTAAATTGACTTGAGGCTCAACGCTAGTACAAATAAGTACTAGTACCTAAGAGAGAGCACAATGGCTGCGGTGATAAGAGGGAGGATGCACAACAGGAGAACCCCGAGAACGGTTTTCACGATTGATTCATTATGGCTGACGGAGACGTAGCTTAGCCGATTGTCATACGTGGTGGCGAGTCCCTGCGACACAAACTTATACTGCGTGTACATCGTGAAGATGCTGACGATGGGGAAATTCAGGCCATAGCCGCCCCAATAAACCCGCATGTTGCGTATGAAATAGGCGCTAGCCGTGAGGGGACGCGCATCCACGTCAAAGACCTTCACGCCAAAGAGCCATTTCCCGATGGTGTTGCCGAACAGGGCATATTCGAGAGAATCCAATAGGAAGACAAAGGGGGCAAAAAGAAAAGCACTTCGCAAGCTGCCGCCTAGGAAAAACATCATGAAAATCCCGAGTTTTTCCTCCGAAATCAATACTCCTCCCATCTGGCGCGAGGCAAAAGCCAATGCAAAGACAAGCAAGACGAGGAGCACAACGACAAGGAAGTACTCAATGGAGTAATCCAAGGTTCGCGCCAATAAACGCTGCCACGGACCTGCAATGGGCTCCCTGGACAACCCAACCAGACCATCGTACCTTCCGCCGCAAATTTCACAGAGATCGCTGCCTTCCTTCAACGGGGCTCCGCAGAAGGGACATTCACGATAGGAGGCACGGGGCCTTTTGAAACCAGAGGGCAACTCCGTCGGCCTGGGGACACCACCTGGTGTGTATGCCCCCGTCATGGGAGTGGAAATCGTTGGCGCAGGTGGTGCAACAGGCGTATGAAGACGCAACTGGGGTGGCTCAAGCGAGTTGTCAAGAAGGGGGGTTTTGGGAGCCTCGACCGCGACTGGTTCCTGCGCAGCTGGTTCCTGTAGCTCACTGCAAGGTGCAGCAGGCATGGCTTCTTCCTCACCGTTCCATTTCAGTTGTCGCACAGGGTCAGAGAGGTCGATTTTCTCCCCGCAATTCGGGCAGAAGCGGAGCGGCGAAGCCACCTCCAAGACCATCTGGCATTTTTTGCATTTCCAAATCATGGGAATTGTTCTGTAAGAAAGACTAGTCCCCTAGCAGGAGGGGCGCGCATTTTCGCTGGAGTAAACGGGGCTGTTGCAAAACTGTAGCCAGGGTCTTATGACCCTGTAGGAAGATTCATCTTTTTCCGCGTGAAAAGCACGCGGAAAAAGATGTTTTCAAGAAGTTTTGCAACAGCCCCCAGGAGTTTTGCAACAACCTATTCTATCAGGCCAGTTCGACGTAGTTCCACTTCATCAGCTTGGCCCAGGAGCGCAGCGGTGCGGTTGTCGCGCCATAGCTGGTGGCGAGGTGGTGAGTTCCGCCGACTTCGCTGTAGGCAGCAAGGAAATCGGCGATGGAACCGCATTGGGGCTTGAACCAGCCTGCATTGGAGGGACCGCTGGGGCCTTCCTGCGGCAACCAGGTCACAGGGGCGGTGATAAGCGTGAAGGAGCCATCGGGGCCTGGAGCCAGGTCGGTCAAAACTGCGTCGCCCGCTTTGAAGCAGCCTGTCGCAATGACAGGCTCGCCCGTGTCGCTGAAGGTGTAGGGACGTTTGGCCAGCAGAGGCTTTGCACCGCAGAGGGCAATGTTGATTTCGCCCATGTGGCTTGTGAAGATTCTGTCGCGCGACCAATCGGGGCAGAACATCTCCATAAAGGAGGTCTGCGGGAAGAGCTGCGCGAGGCAGTAGGTCATGGCTGCGGTCAGGGCATCGCCCTCCCCTGCATAGCCGAGGCCGCGTGCAATGGCCTTGGAGCACTCCAGGAAGGGTACTGTCTCCCATCCTTCAGCGCGATTGACACCGCAGAAGCAGACGGTAAATGCCTTGAGTTGCTCGGCCTCCAGCCAGCTGCGCAGCTTCAGCGAGGCACTCAGCGTGCGGCGATAGCTTTCGTCATCCAACTCTGGTGAACGGACGAATCGCTCCGCGTCCAATGCAGCTTCTGCCTCGATGGCCTCCGCCGTCGGCTCGGGCTGTGGCGTGTAATCCACCAGCTGAATGCCGATGGAGTCCTGCGGGAAGGTGAAATCGCCCATGCCCTTGAAGTCGCCGCCGATTTTGCCCACACGGATATGGGACATCTCGTAGGCCATCGTGGCGACAGCCAGGTTTTTGACCGCCCTGTCCAGGCAGTCGGATTTCTCCCAATGACCAGTGGAGATGAGGAAGGGCTTGCGGTGGCGCAGCAACAGGTTGCAGAAATCCTGCACGCCGTGGATGCCATGGTTGGGCATGATTTGCGCTGGCGAGGCGAAATCGAAGTCGGGGGTCGTATCGATGACAACAACAGGCAGCTCCGTGCGAGCAAGCGCCCCGATGGCCTCCAGCGAGGGCGAATAGGCAAGGTGAAGCGTGGCAATGGCTGTGCAGCCAGCCGCTTCAATCTGCTTCACGGCCTCGTCGAACTCCGCCTCCAGGCGGCATGTTTCCACCTCGAAAACCTCCAGTCCGCGCTTGCGAAGCTCGGCGGCAATCTTTTTGGCGAAATCCCTGGCAGGCTGGCTGAATTTTGGGCTGCATTTGTCGTAAAGTTCGATGTAGAAAGGTAAAAGACCAATTTTCATGATAGACTCCTTGGGTCAGCAAAGATTCGTAAAAAGCTTATAGGCGTTGTTGAAGAGGATGTCCTCGGCGGCACCAGCGGGGGCAGCGTCAAGGATACCCCGAAGCTGCTCGTAGAAGAAGGTGGTGAAGTGGACGGAGTGCTCGTGGTCGATGATGGAGGTGCCGATGCTGTAGTTCTCCCCCATCAGATAGGCGTACTGGTTGTTGATTTCGACTGACTTGCCGCGGAGCAGCGCGATGGGCGAATCGGTGCCGAAGAGGATGCGTTTCGTGGGGAAGTGGTCAAAGGCGTAGCGGAGAATCTCCGTGCTGTTGACCATCGCCGTATCGAAGTAGGCGTTGGGGTACTTTGCGAACTCTTCAATGTTGCTCTCGCGGATGTTCCGCATGAAGTAGGCACGGCCTATGTGTGCGAAGATGAACTTGATGTTCGGGTAGTTTTCGCAGAGGGCAATCATCTGCCGCTGGTTGAGCTTGTCGGCAAAGCGTCCTGAACGGGGGATGTGGAGGGTGATGGCAAGCCCCTTCGCATCCAGCATCCGCAGTTGTTCGGGGGTCAGCATCTCGTTGATTTCCACATCATTGGAAGGCTTGTTGAGCACCTCTGCCGCATAGTTGAGATAGGGCTTGAGACCAATCGCGCCTGAACGCTCAATGCGCTCCTGCACTAGTTCCGCTGGGTCGGCGGGCGACACCAACACCATCGCAAACTCGTTCTTGTGGTTGACAGGGGGGACCTTGTCGCGATAGGTCTCCTTCGCTGGACAGTCGAAACAGTTGAGCCAGTGTTCCTGCTCAGGCAGAATCTCCTTCATTGCCTCGCGCCACTGCTCAAGCGTAAAGGTGCCACCTGTGAAGTTCTTGTAGCTGCGCTCGGGATAGGTCGTCCCTGACGGGACGGAATCACGGCTCCAAACATGGACATGCGCATCGAAAATCCGTTTTGGCAAACGCGGTGCGAGTTCCTCGCGGTAGATTTGCCTGTCATTGTCGTTGTTGTATTGCATATTTTACCTCAATGTTGTTGTGCAAGCATGGCAGCACCGACGGCGCCTGTGTGGCTGCGGTAAGGTGAAAGCTCGACGGGAAGGCCCAGAACCTCCTCCATGACTTCTGGCCAGGTCTCCCCCTCCGATGGCCCGCCGCTGACAACGATTTTCCTGAAGGGGGCGTGCTGGTCGAGGCGCACCTTGATGCGGGAGACAACCTCCCGCATCTTCTCCCGCGAAGGAGAAGCATCGTTTTTCGCCTCGTCATTGAAGGCCGCATAACGGTCAGATCCCTTGCCGAAGCGGTCGCACACGAACTGCTCGACGTCAAGCCCGATGCTTGAGACGGAGAACATGGCCCCCCAGCAACCCCCGTCAGGAGCCTGGAAGGTGTCGCACAGTTCGCCTTTGGCGGGGACGTCGTCGCGTTTGGGCACGGCGTAGAACCCAACCCAGCTGGTGCCACAGCTCAAAAGCAGGTCGCCTGGCTGCGTGACACCCGCCGCGCGCGCTCCTGCGGGATGGTCGAAACTGCCCGCGACAACGCGCGTCTTCTCCGTCAATGTTCCACCTGCGTACTCGGGCAGCAGCGTGCCGATGGTGGTGCCTGACGGCACCATTTCGGGCAGTTGGCTCTCCTTGAGGCCATAGTAGTCAAGGAAGGGCTTGTGATAGGTGAACGAGCGTTGGTCGAAGAGGTAGAATGGTGCGCCGTTGGAGTAGTCAAGGGCATGCCGTCCGCAGAGGAGCCAGCAGAGCCAGTCGTTGTTCATGGCAACGGTTGACGTGGCCAGGAGCTCTGGGCATTCGCGCCTAAAATACTCCAGGTGCATAAGAGGCATGACTGGGATAGCTGGCCAGCCGCAGACCTCGCGCACGTTCCACTCGGCGGGCGGGCACCAGTCGAGGCGCTTGTCCAGCCAGCTGATAATATTGGTTCGTGCGCAAGACGGAGCTTGCGCATCATCACGAGCTTGCGAAGCTCCATGAGCGCAAGACGGAGCTTGCGCTTCATCACGAGCTTGCGAAGCTCCACGTGCACAAGACGGAGCTTGCGAAGCTCCACGAGCTTGCGCAGCACCTGGCCCACACAACATGGTATTCCCTGATGCGGCGGCGAAGGCGATGCCGTCGATGGGGTCGGGGGAGGCGGTAGCCAGCTCGCGGATAATATGCAGCACCTGTTCACGGTAGGCATTTGGATCCAGCTCCGCCCACTTTTCGTGAGGGTGGAGGAAGGGGATGCGTTCGCTGGCAGTGGACAGGATGCCGTCCTTGGGATTCCAGCAGACGCCTTTGATGGCCCCCGTGCCAAGGTCTAGACCTATCGTGCTCATGCCTTCTTCGCCTCCATCTTGGTAAGAATGCAGTCCATCGCACCAATGATGCAATCGATGAGCGCGGGTGAGGTGATGAGCGGCAGCTTCATCAGGGCGACTGGCGGGCAGTTCGCCTTGTAGGTCTGCGCGCTGGCGTCAATGCAGGCAACCTCGCCAATGCCGTGGCAGAAGGCGACTGCGAGATCCGCATCGTCAAAGAAGAGGCTGGTAAGCAGGCCATCGCCGTCGATGCGCTTGACAATCGCTGCGTGCCTCTTCGCAAGGGCGGCCAGCTTTTCGCGCCAGAGTGCGCTGATTTGCGCGGTATGCTGCGCGTTTGTCTCGGCGAAGCGAATGGTGATAAGGGTGGCAAGGCTGGCCAGTTCCTCCTGGCCGTTGGTGACAAGGGCGCCGAACTGGTTGAGGTTGTCCATGGCGGCAGTCGTCAGAATCTTCGAGGCGGGGTAGTTGCCCCCAGGGAAGCCCTTGCCGACGGAGACGAAGTCGGGGTGGCACTTGTACTCCTTGAACAGGAAAAGCTCGGGCGACCACATGCAGCTCTGGATTTCATCCACGAAGACGGGGATGTCGTGTTCATGGCAGAGCTTGTGGCAAGCATCCACGTAGGCATTGTCCAGGCGGATGCCGCCATAGTTCATCAGCACCAGCTCATGGATGAAGCCCGCCACCTTGTATTTGCCGTTGTCATAGCGTTCCACCGCCTCGGCGAAGGCGGCTGCGTCGTTGATGGGAACGGGAACCGCTTTCATCAGGCCGTGCTGCTCCATCTGTGCATAGAGTTCGGGCCACATGCCGCGGAGCATCTGCGTCATGATGGTGGTGCCATGGTAGTTGGCCTCTAAGCCGCCTTTGAAATCGCTCATAACCAGGAACACTGGCGTGCGACCTGAATAGAGGGGTGCGGGGAAGTGGCTTTGCAGTTTGTAGAAACGCGCCAGCATCATCTTGAAGGCGGCCTCGCAGACCAGGCTGCCTGTCTCCAGGTTGATGACGCGGTTGAGAACGTGGGGAGCTTCGGAGGCCAGCACGGCCTCAAGGGCTGCCGTGTCCCCAGGGGCAATCCCGTTTGCGACACGAATGAGCTCCCGTTCCAGCATACGCGAAATGTGCCCGCGCGTGTTGTTGTGGGTGATGTTGGTGATGCCCATGTGCGCGGCAATCTCCAGCAGCTCGTAGCCGGGGAAGTTATGGCCAAGGCTCGCCTGGTAGTGTTCGCTCTTGCCGATGATGGCGAGGCGCCCATCTTCACCGAGACGGAAGAAGCCCATGCCTGTCAGCGGGGCCGCGTTCTTGTGGAAGGCTTCGTTGAAGGACTTGGTGCCCGCGCCTCCCGAACTCTTCTCAAACGGGCTGGTCAGGCTTTTGCCCGCCTGCGGTATGAGGTCCTCCAGACGCTGCCTGTAGGCCTCGGGAAAGAAATCGACTTTCTTCTCAGCAAGGGCCTTCAATTCGTTCTTGTCACGCAGACCAAGTGCCGCGACAGCAGTGCATACGTGGTTAATGTAATCCTCGCCAAGCAAATCGGTGAGGGATAAGGATAAGTTCTTTAGCATTGTTGTTTCCTTTTTATTGTTTGTTCGCGGCTACGCGCCGCGAACTCAGGACGCCATCGTGGTCAGGCTACGCGCCGCGAACTCAGGACGCCATCGTGGTCAGGCTACGCGCCGCGAACTCAGGACGC
>JAFTAC010000245.1 GCA_017458805.1 Victivallales bacterium
CGAGCCCCAGGGTTCTGCTGGAAGTACTGACTTGGCGTCAGGTGGTAGGCACACTTGGACTCGCGATTGCAGCGGCCACAAGTGGGGTCGAGGATCTCGCCGGTCTCGTTGTCCACATAGGGCACCAGCTGACGTTGATGGCAGTTTGGACATTCGAGAAGGGTGCTTTTGCCGTGGTACTTGGCAAGACTGAAACGGAAGTCATTCATGGCTGTCCTCCTTTTCAAACAGGTCTGGCTGGGCAGGAGTCTCGGGCGTTTCAGGCTGTTTCTCCTGTTTCACGTCCGTTTCTTCTGAAACGGGTGAAACGGGCATGCCGTTCTCGTCCAGAAGGCCCAGTTTCTTGGCCTTTTTGATGCGGCGGTTAATCGTCGCGGCGGAAAGCCCCGTCTCTTCACCAATCTGGCGCTGGGACTTCTTCTGGCCACAGAGGGAGACAATCTGGTTGATTTCCTCCATCTCCATGTCAAAATTGTCCTCACGCAGATGTTCACGTTCCTTGCCACACTCGATGAATTCAAAGTGCGTGAATCCGTTGGTCTGTTCAAGGCGGCAGACCATAACGTTGTCGGCTCCGTACAACTCGGCTCCGGTGCGGGTCTTGACCTGCTTGAGATACCTCAACTCACTGTCCTTGGCGGAACGGCCGATGGCAATGGCTGCGTCAAAGAAGTTGATGAGCTTGCTGGAACCGGCAAGGTCATACTCGGTCAGTGGCCGGGACATGTCCCGCTTGGGCGTATGCGCCACAATGACCATGGTGAGGTTGTACTTCTGGCGCAGTGTACGGAGTTCCTTCATGAACTCTCCTGCTGTGAGACCCTTTTCGGAGTCTCGGCAGATGTAGGTGAGATTGTCCACAAAGTGGTACTTGACACCGCGCCGGGCTTCCATCTCAATGCTGGCGAGGATGGCGTCCTCGATGTCCATGTCGCCCAGGTTGTCGGCAGAGAACTCGAAGCGGTTGAGCGTGGAAGGGAAAACGTGCTTGGTCCCGGTTTCGGAATCAACGTACCTGTCGCGCAGGTGGTTTTCCGAAAGCTCGAAATCCAGGTAGTTCACCTCTTCTCCAGTCTCCCGTGCGATGTCCTCGGCCATGCCTACGCAGGCGATTGTTTTGCCAATGCCGGCGGATGCGAAGACTACAGTGATCTCAAACTCCACAATCGATTCCCGGCAGAAAGTGCGGGGTTTCGGCTTGGTGAGCGAGTCGTCCACCCACTCGTTCATGGTGCGCTTTTTCAAACATCCCACGATGTCGGGGGCGTGGAGGAGTTCTTCTGCTTCCTGGTTGATCGCCTCGATGGGGGCAATGGATGCAGGAAGGTCTCCTACCGGCTGCTGCGAGAGCGGTGCATTATCGTCTGACATAGGGCGTCCTCCTTACATTATAGTTGGCCTTCAGATTCTGGGTTGAGGGCTTCCCCATGGACTTGGTCCAACGGTGCTGCTGTGCCTGCTGGCTGAATGACGGCCTGAAAGGGGTTGCGGGCGTGCTATAACCTAACTTATGCATGCTACTTCCTCCTCTTCTTTTCGTCAAACAACTGGAGCGCGAGGTCGGCATCGGTGATGATCTTCCTGCCGCGCTGCTTGACAGCCGGTGCAAGAATTCCCTCCTTCAGCTCGAAAGCGGTCTTCTTGCTGACTCCCAGGAGTTCGCAGATCCCGTGGAGGCCGTACACAAGACGTCCGCCGGGCTGCTGAGGTTCGCTGGGCTGCTCGCCACCGCGCGTGTTGGCGATGGTCTGCTTTACAAACTCTTCCAGATGCTGGAAGAACTCTCCCTCTGATAACGCGTAGAGGGGCCGCGTTGACTCAAATAGTGACATGGTTCTATACTATTTAGGGTCGGCGGGGGTGTAACACGTGGATGAAGCTTCCTTCCCGCGGCTACCAGGTTTAATCCACTCCACCTGGATAGCTTTTCCGATGCAAAGGAAAGCATTATCTTTTTGAATAGCAATTAGTTACGCGGGATATGAAAAGCATGAAAAAAAACAGGTCCAGTCCCATATTCGGGACAAGACCTGAGCATTTTTGGAAGACTGTTGTCCCGATTTCCGGGATTAGTCGACAAGCCCTTTCTTTTTCAACTGTTTATAGCGGCTACGGAGGTAATCCGACTTAGCGATGTCTGGTGAACGGTCGAGAGACTCGTCCTGATGAAGTTTGACCTGTTCTTTATCTATGTAGCCAAAAGCATCCAGCGCATCGTAAAGGTCACGGAAGACTTTGTTGGAGGGCTTGAGGCCATACGCCATTGCCATGCAGAGAAACATGTTCATATTAATATTGCCTTTCTCTGCACGTTTCAGACGCTCGCGCTTTTCTTTGGCGCTGACAAACGAGTTGAGGATGTTGGTGATGGTGTTCAGGTCCAGGGGCGCATGGTAAAACTTCAAATCGTCATAGCGTGGAATCTCAACGGCTGTGCCGAAGGTATCAATCATGATGTCCTCCAGGCGGCGGGCGTATTCCGTGGAGATGTGGGAGTCCATGTAATCTGCATAGTCGTAATACTCAGCACCGGTCTCGTCCATACCGAATTCCGCAGTAATGGAGTTTTCGTCCATCTCGTCCTCAATGGCCTTGATGGTGGACTTGAGCAGATCGAATATGGCGTTGACAAGCGGGTCAACATAGTCAGGATTAATGGTGCTGTACTCTTTGCTTTCAATGCCTTTTACGGTGAGGGAAACCAGCATCCGTGTAAGGGCGATGCAGTAGTCCAGGCGCTCATCAAAGTCGCTTACAGGAATGCCTTCTACACTGAAATTAATTTCTGGAAGGTCGAAATCAAGCAGCAGACCATAGATTTCATTGACGTACTCCTTGATGCTGCTGCGGGAGAACATCAGCTCAAAATCCTTCTGACCTATAGGCACTTTATCCATATGGCTATACTCGCTTGATTCGTTTCTGAATGAATTGTTCCCTGACTTGGGGTTGATTGAGAACGTTGTGTTGATTGATCTGACCTTCGTTCAAGAGACCGAAATACTCCAGGCAGTGGTAAAGGTCACGGTAGTAGGCATTGGTCATCGGCACGCCAAGGTCTTTCACGCGGCGCAGGAAGTCGTTGATGCGGTAATCTTCGTTGATTGCGATGATTTCCTTCGTCCTTTTGAGGAATTTCTTGAGGTCCCGGATGATTTTGTCCAGGCTGGCATCGGTGATAAAGGTTGGTGTCCCTTCAACAAATTCAACTTCATCAGGCTTGGGCAGCAGTGCAAGGGTGTTTTCCCATTTCTTGGTTGCCTTCTTTAAGGAGGAGAAATATAAGCTGCCACGCAGGAGGTCAAAAGGGGCACGGAGGTCTCTGGCCAGAATGATGTCGATGCTTTCCTCTCTGAAATTGCAATCATCTATATCGTCTATCTTGAAACCGTGGGCTTGAATGGCACTGTGCGTATGGATGTACTTGGCAAACTTGGCCAGTTCCAGGTTGTCCTCAACGCGCTTTATCAGGCGCTTGCGAGAGCCGTTTATGGCAACAGCATCGGCAGGATCTACTACATCCTGAGCGAAGTGGTCGAAGATAGCTCCGGCCCACGGCTCTATGGGGCGGTTGTGGAATTCGTATTCAAACTGCGACTTCATCTGCGCCCGGATTTCGTTCATCTGGCGCATGGTACCTTCCATTGCCGCGATGATTGCGGCGGCGGGGTCTTGTGTGGGCATAGGCAAAAGGTTAGAGCAGCGGCGTCATGTATAGCGGAAGATAGACAAGCCCGTCTTTTTGCTCCACGTCATTGGTGTGCAGGACATAAGGTGTAGAGAGATACTGGCCAAACTTCTTGATACACTTTTTGATAGAGGTGAGCGTATAATTGGTGCTGCTCTTTACCTCTATGGGCGAAATATTGTGCCTGGAAGTGACAACCTCCTTTTGGATGAGGAAATCTATCTGCATCCGGTTCTCTGCTTCTTCTTTATCATAGTTATTGTAGAAGAAGAGTTTGCTCCCGGCAGTCTTGAGCATTTGGGCAACAATGTTTTCCACCAGCATTCCTTCGTCGATTTCCAGCTTGTCAAACATAAGTTTCTGGTAAATTTCGTTGGTGACAATACCACGGGCACTGAAAGCCAGGGATATGAGCAGGCCTGTGTCGCAGAAGTAGCACTTGAGCGTAGCGCGGTCTTCATTGAGCTGGAGGCCGATGTTGGGTGCGGTTGTGTTGTAGCAGATATTAACCAGTTTGGCGTCATCCAGCCAGAAGAATGCGCTGTCGTATTCGCGCATGCGGGCCTCGTCCTTGAGGGCGGAAAGCGTGAACTGCTTTTCTTTCTTCTGGAGCTGCCCGGGAATGGCATCGAAAATAGCGCTGACGCGAGCTGTAAGGCCGCCGGCGTATTTCTTGATGTCGTTTTTGTAGAGGCGGAGGATTTGGCGTTTGACGGCATCCACTTTGGTGAAGTCACGGGAGGCTGCGTATTCCGCC
>JAFTAC010000246.1 GCA_017458805.1 Victivallales bacterium
AAATGTTGCCATTATGTGCCCGACGAGTATGAAAATGTTGCCATTATGTGCTCGATGAGTGTGAGAATGTTGCCATTATGTGCTCGATGAGTGTGATAAACCAGTAATGCCTCACTGGTTGATAATACTTGCTGTTTTCTTCTGCGCTGTGCCGTTCCGCTTCGCTACGCGGCACGGCGCAAAGGGATGCGGGAAAACGCTTTTCTCGTGGGTTTCGCTCGCGCCTTGGCGCTCGCTTAACCCACGGCTATGTTCTTGCCGCCGCTAACGCAGCTCATATCAATCACTGAGGCATTACATAAATCAGAGGGAACAGAACCGTTTTTATCAAACACACCCTTGTCATTTTGTCGAAACATCGCTATAGTATTATCATTTGTGTCAAATCAAGCGATTAATGATAGGAGCCTCCATGAAATCATCATTGATAACCAATCTGGCATTGCTGTCTATGTCCATCTTAGCAGAGCCCGCGCAATTGAAGCTCACGGGAGACTGGGAAGTGGAAGTCACCCATGGTGGCAAGAGTGGCATCGTCCGCATCGAGCAGCCATCCCTCTTCACCGCCGTCAACGAGCAGTATCCAAGCCTCGCCGACTATAAGCCGAATGGTGGCGGCTGGGCGCGCGGCACCAAGCCGCGGGGAATCCAGGCACAGGAATGCACGACGCGCTTCGCCCTGAAAGCGGAAACAATGAAGGTCAAGTCCTCCGACCAGCCAGATGCCATTGTATATGAAAACGGAAAGGACTACCAGTTGACACCAGACTGGGGAACAGTAGGCCGTCTTCCCGACGGACGCATCAAGGCGGGGCAGCCAGTCTATCTTGACTACACGTATGCCAAGCTCCGCATCGACGCCATCGTCAAGACGAAGGACGGGTTGTTCGCCGTGCGCCCAGGCATCCCCCACCAGGCCAACCCATCGCCAGCGGAACTGCTGGACGGCGACCTCCGACTCGCCAACATCTGGATCAACGGATACATTCCTAAGTTAACAGATGAAAACCTCTTCCCAATTCTTGAAACGGAGTTTCCAAAGGAGTTGTGTCCACCTCCGCACATCGCGGAAAAGCTCATCCCGCAGACCTACGCCAAGCTCAAGAACGGCGAGAGGGTGAAAATCCTTGCCTGGGGTGACAGCGTGACCGTCGGCACCTTTGTTCCCGACTGGCAACACAACCGCTGGCAGATCCAATTCCTCACACGCCTCCAAAAGCTGTTCCCCAAGGCCGAAATCGAACTTGTCACGGAGGCCTGGGGCGGACGCAACACCAACACCTATTTATCGCAGCCGCCAGGCGCCGAGCACAACTACAACGAGAAGGTGCTTGCCGTCAAGTCTGACCTAATCATTTCCGAATTCGTCAACGATGCAGGATACAATGAAGCAACGGTCTATGAACGCTACGGCAAGTTCCGCGACGACTTCAAGGCCATCGGTGCCGAATGGATCATCCTCACACCACATTATGTCCGCCCCGACTGGATGGGCCTGACAACGGAAAAGAACATCGACAACGACCCGCGCATCTACGTCCAGGCCCTCCGCAAGTTCGCATCCGAAAACAGCATTGCCCTGGCGGACACATCCATGCGCTTCGGTCGCCTCTGGCGCCAGGGCATCCCATACTCCAGCCTCATGATGAACGCCATCAACCATCCCAACGTCTTTGGAATGAAACTGTTTGCAGACGCGCTCATCGACCTTTTCTAGACTTTAGTCCAAGCGAATATAATGCCACAGCGGGGGCAACGACGATGCCCTTGCAGTCGCCGTGCCAGTCCACATTGTTTTTGCCCCGCAAGGTGGTTGCACAGGTGTTGGAGGCCATGCATGGGGCTTTGCACGACTCGGGGGGGACGCAGCACGACGGCGAGGGCACCGTCATTACCCCCTGCCTACCGCACACGCACTCAGGGAGTAAACAGAATTGTCCGTAGGAAGGCGGGGTATGTATCACCAGTGGTGGTGCCTTGTCCATTCATGTGGGCGCCATACGTGATGCTGTCGCCGCAGCAGACAATGCGGTCTGTTGGCAAATGGTTTGCCTTGATGACATCCGCAAGAAGACGCGCCAGAAGGCGGTAGCCTTCGGCGGTGAGGTGGACGCCGTCCTTGCTACGGAGATTCGCCTCGTTTCGGATGAGGGAGGACTCTGAGCGTATGTCGCCTTTGAACTGCTCGTGATAGTCGATGACGATGGCCCCAGTCTTAGCGGCAACGCGTTTGGCACGGGCGTTGAACTCATTGATTTCGGAGTTGAGCGCATCACGTTGTTCATGCGTGTATTTTTCGCGTTCAGCGACATACTCCTCGATGCAGGGCGGGATGGTGATAAGGATGGTCCTGACGCCGGCTTCACGGAATGCATTGAGGATGCGGTGAAGCGTTGCCTCGTATTCATCGACTGGCAGACGCTTTTTGCTCCAGGTGATGTCATTGGTGCCTATCATGACGATGGCGGTCTGTGGCTTTGCATCGAATATGGCAGGAAGAAGGCTTTGAAGCTCGCGCACGTTGTAGCCTGGCTTGCCGAAATTGATGATGCGGGGTTCTGGGTTGAGGTCGATAGCAGGTGCAAGCTCCATAGGCGAAGAGATGGCGGCAGTTGCCTGGCCAGCCTTGAGGGCGATGCTCAAGTTGTCCCGCTGGAATTTGAGTGGACGCTCCACCACCTGCGGCAGTAAATTGAAGGAAAGAGGCGTTGTCGGTGGCCCTTGAAGACTCAAGACACTCCAGGGGATTGCTGCAAAGAGGGCATAGCCTGTCGCAGTGGCGCGTGTACGCAGGATGAGGTCGCCAATGGGTTGCAGAAGCCAACGGCGCTGCACAAAAGCCACTCCCGATGCATCAAGAAAGATTTGAAGTATTTTGTCGGGTTCGGGGAGGACAAAGCGCAGCTCCGCCCCTTCGCTGAACCAGGGGACGCCGCATCCATGCCCTGCATGCGGCTCACGCCCCAGCTCCATCTCCACAGTAATGTAGAGATGCTGCTCGTCATACGCGCCAAAAGCCTGATAGGAAAAGGGAGGCTGTGGCATGGCTGGCGTGCGGAGGCTGGTCCATCCCTGCCACTCCCACGGAGAGACCTCCCTCATGGATCTGGGTTGCGTGGCCACACGCGGCAGCATGATGACCTCGCGCGCCATGAGAAGCGAGCAGAATAGCAATGAAAACAAGAAAAGGTGAAGTGTTTTTTTCATAGGATTCAAGGGGGAATTGTTTTTGAAAAGCTATGCTATAACAGTACGTGCTTTGTTGATAATGTCAAGTGATTTTTCTATAAAATGGCACATAACGCGCACCAGGGCAGCTAAGTTCACCAGTGGCTTGGCAGGTGCGGCACTGCACTGCCTTGGGGAGCCATGTGCGCGCGTTGCGCGCACCAGACCCGCCCGACCGGGTGCGCGCAACGCGCGCACTTTACACCCCAGTGAAACTGCCCGCCCCTTCTGCCAAGCCCCAAACCAGCCAAGCCGACCGGGTGCGCGCAACGCGCGCACTTTACACCCCAAGGCAACTGCCCGCCCCACCTGCCAAGCCCCAAGCCAGCCAAGCCGACCGGGTGCGCGCAACGCGCGCACTTTACACCCCAGTGAAACTGCCTGCCCC
>JAFTAC010000247.1 GCA_017458805.1 Victivallales bacterium
CCACCCAAATCTACACGCACATCGAAATCGGCTACATAAAGAAGGTGTATGCAGAAGCACACCCCAAGGCATAGTGTTCGCCCCATTGCGCAGGGCAGAGCCTGCGCATCCACGCTCTATTTTCGCGCAAAAGGCTCCAGCAGCAGAAAGAACGCAAGCAAGCAGGCCGCATAGTTCCACAGGGGAATTGTCTTGTTCTCTTCGTTTTCAGCGGCGGGAGCCGTGTTTTCCGCATAGAGGGCAATCTTCAAGTCATCGGCCAGGGCATGTTCCGTCATGGCCTCCTGTGGCGGGGATACAATCTCCACGGGGGCATCCTCAAGAAAAACTACGCCAGGGGCAGAGGTATCGACCTCCTTGCCATCGGCGGAATGGAGCACTCCGCCGCAAAGCACCCGCCTGACACCATATCCTTCAGGCACACTGGAGTGGCAGAGTTCGCGCAGAATAGGCAGGAAGGAGCTAGTAAGGGCGAAAGCACTCCACTCCGTGCCAAAATCAAAAGCGAAAAGGTGGCATTTGCCCGCACCACAATCCTGCTCGATAAGGAGCGGCAGCCCCGCCAGCGACTTCATCAGCGTCCGTGCTGGTTGTTCAGGCTGCAAACGCAGATGCTTGAATATGGGAAAGAGGAAAAGGTCCGCCTCCTGCCAGTCGGCGCACAACTGCCCAATGGGGGATTCAGGCAAAATCCACCCCACTCCCAGCGTTGCGTTTTTGGAGGCCTCCGCCATGCCATTGCTCTGGACCGTCATCAGCTTCGCATCACGCAGACGGCGCAGCGTTACGGAGGCCCCACCCAGGCCAGGTGTCACAACGAGGCTGGCACCCTCCGACACCATTCCATGCAGCATCTCCATGTCGGATGGCGACAACCTGTCCAGGCAACCCAACACGAAGACAACACGCGCCATGCGGCACTCCTGCTGGTCGAGGAGCATGGGCTCCCTCACCACCACTTCAAACATTGTACCCCCAGCCTCCTCGCCAGCCGACATCGCCTTGGCAGTAAACATGGACGACAGACGGCTTCGCTGCTCATCCCCCTCTTCGGCAATCACCAGCGCCTTTGGAGAAGAGAGTGCCTTCAAGGCAAAACGGAACTGGTCGTCCTCACCATAATCGTCAGGCGGAAGACTTGCGACGCCGATGGCCTGCGAAGGTGAATCCGCCAGGGAAAGACCGACCCTCTGCTGCGCAAATGGTCCCAAAACGACCTCCTGCGAGACGCTTCTCTCCCCTATGCCTACAGTCAGCGTTCTCGTCTCCTTCTGCGCAGAATAGTTGCGGAGAGTCGCCATGACCCGCCTGCGCCCCTGAGGCAGCAGGGAGGTGCGCACGCTGGTGATGCCCACATTGCGCTGGCCGTCTGCCACGCAGGAAAGAAAATGCAGCTTCACGACAGGCGGAACGAGCTTGGAAAGCCCCCCCCAGTCGCCACGGCCAAAATCACTGACCAGATACAAGTGCGCCTCGTGCGCACCAGAAAGCAGCTCAATGGCACGAAGCAAGGCAGGATGGTGGTTGCCAGCCTGATGAGTCGCCCCATTCTGCTTTGCGAAGGAGAGAACAGCCCGTGAATCCTCCGTCACGGGTAGCTCGTCCAATACGCCGTTGGCACTGGCAATAGCCGCCACCCGCCATGTACCAGAAAGCTCCCCAAGAGCCTTCTCCAGAAGCTGCTCCTCATGAGCAAGATGGTTCCATCCCCCCATGCTAGCAGAGCGGTCCAACAGGAAAACCGCCATTTTACCGTTCCCCTGCCCGGCATCCTCGCGCTTTGGCGTCCAAACAGGCCGTGCCAAAAGCAGAACGGCACTGGCTAAAATCAGCAGCCGCACCAGCAGCAACAGGAAATCACGCAGACGCCTACGCCCTTCGTGAGGAAGCTGTGCCCGAAACAGAAACTTTACTGCGGGAAAAGTCACAGTGTCGTGGTTGCGCCTGTTCAGCAGGTGCAGTAGGATGGGAACGGCTAGTGCCAGAAGCCCCCATAGCAAGTATGGATAGGTGATATTCAACATGAATTACGAGATAGTTCCAAATCCATGAAAGCCACACACCTGAGACACAAGATGAATCAAGTTTGGGGCAGCAAAGAGAGGGTAACCTCCTTGACGGTTTCCTCAGAGGCACCAGTGAGAAGGCAGATAGCGGGCAGACTGTATCTCATGCCTAAGAGCCTTTCAATATACTCTTTTAATGCACTCGCTTTGCCTTCCTCGAACCCTTCTTCGCGCCCTTTCTCAAGCCCTTCCGCAAGCCCTTCCGCAAGCCCTTCCTCTCGCCCGAGCTTCTTACTTTCCCTTTTGAGATCTCTGATTGCCTTGCACATGTCTATTTCCTCCGCTTCGTTGTCGATATCCATTTTCAAATCCATGAAAACCGCACACACCAGAGCCGCATCTCGGCTCAGACATCCCTTGAGCAGCCCTTCCGTTATGGCCTTCACAAGCTGTTCCCTGTCTTGGTCATTCTTGAAATAATTTAGTACCTCTTTCAGCTCTTTGCAAGAGAACTTCCCGGATTTTTCCGCTAAATCATAGATATTCAGGCCAATATAGCTGTAGTTATTGCAGTATTTCTCCGCAACAGGCGGCACCTTGCCGAACATCTCCTCCAGGCTGGTGGCGGGATGTCGTTTTTTCCTGTCGAAGCTCAGCACGATGTTGATGATGCGGCTGCGCTGGCCTGATGCAAACATTTCGTTATTCCGCTTGTGGTCGTAGCCCATAATGCGCAATAGCATCCTTTTGTCGTCTTTTGACTGGTACTCGAACCCGACCGCCAGTTTTCCATCGCCCGTGTCATACTCGAACAGCTTGTCCCTAAAGCGGTTGTCCGTCTTGAACTTGCCACTCTCATCCTGCTCGATGCGGTAATGCTCCCCGCTAAGCTCGCGTAACTGGCTTGCCTGCACTGTGGTCCGCCCGCCATACAGGACATAATCCAGAAGGTTGGCCATTACATCTGGCCGCCCGAAAAAGTTCTTTGCTGCCGTGTCTTTTAGTCCCATTTCAATTATCCAGTTTATGAATGCTAAAAGCATTTTTTAATCTTGACTTTTAGGAAATATAAATGGGATTTTTGAAAATGCAAACAGAGTTTTCAAAATTATCTCAATAAAACTTTGAAAATGAAATCTTGAAAGACATGCAAGGCAAATTCACAAGGAGGCAACAGCTTATACGCTGAAAACCGCTACCCTGGCAGGAAGAACGGTGTGGTGAAGCACAAGAGTGCCGTCCTGGAAGTCGTGTTGAACAGGCGACCACACACCGTCGCCACGCAGGATTTCGGGGGCGGCCTCCTGTGTCCAGGTGCCGCGCAAGGTAATCTCCTCCAGCGGGTCAAGACCGATGTTCAACAGCTCGGCGACGCGCCTTCCCTCCTTGTCGATGCCATATTTCAGCAGCGTCTCATTGTCACCGACAAAATAGAGGTCCAGC
>JAFTAC010000248.1 GCA_017458805.1 Victivallales bacterium
GAGGAGTACAACTGGAACCGCTGCCTGAAGGTGGAACTGGCGAAGATAACGGAAAAGGACGGTGCCAAAAGGATCAACATCGCGCTCTATTTCGGTCGTTCGGGAAAGCAGCCTGGCTTCAAGGTAAAGCCCAACAGCATCTATCAGTTCTCCTTTGAGGCGAAGGGCACTGCCTCACGAGCCTCCACAAAGGCCGTAACATACAAAGGCGCAGGCAACTCCATCTGGAGCGAGGGGCGCGAAAACGCCGTCTCCAGCCTGGGGTCCTTCCCTGTCGAGAAGGAGTGGAAGACCTACCGTGGCACCTTCAAGACAGGGCCGAACGCGGAGCGTGCCTCCCTGGTCATCAGCCTCTGGGGTGATTCTTCACAGGAAAAGACATTCAACTGGAAGGTCGGCGACTACCTCCTGCTGGACAACCTCCGCGTCATCGAAAAACCGTCGGTTGTGGAACTTGGACCGAAGGCACGCAAAAAAATCGTCGATACCAAAGACTACATCTGCCTGCCCGCCAAGTTCGACAATTTCATCAACGCCAAGAGCGGCACCCCAGTCGAAGGAATGTATTCGGTGGAGGCCTCGCTTCAGGACGAAGCCGTCAAGCTCATTGTAACCTGCAAGGCTGATTCGCCTGTCAAATCTTCCGTCAAGGAGAATGGCTCGAAAATCTGGGCAGATGACGTGGTGGAGGTCTTTTTCGGCCCCACCGCCAAGTCGGACCGCACCCTCTCGCAATTCGTCCTTGGCGCAGGCGGTGGCCGCTATATCGGCAACGGCAATTCGCACCTGAATGACTATGCATCATGGCAGGCGGTGTCGCAGGTGACGGAAAACAGCTGGACAGCCATCTTCACCATCCCCTTCAAACTGCTGGGGTATGACGCCAAGCCTGCGCCAGGTGAAAGCATCCTCTTCAATGTCAGTGCCCAGCACGACAAGCAGCTCTTCTCATGGGCCTCCGTGCGAGGCAACTTCCATGACACGGACAAGTACAACGTGATGGTCTTCGGCACGCCAAAGGAGTTTGCAAGTCACTTGCTTTCAGATATCAAGGAGTGCCCAGAGGAGTTTGTGGCACGCAAAGAGGAGATCGCCAAGGGCGCGCTCTCCCCGCACGACTTGAATGTGGCCGTGCTGGAACTCAAGGAGGACATCAAGAACTACCGCCTTGGCAACGAGAAGTACCTTCTTGGCACGCTGCCTGTCACTGGCGACTACACTCTTCCACTGGATGTCGGGCTGGAGAATGTGTTCCTCCCGCCTGTCAAGCCCATTGCCCTGACGGGAGCCATCAACGAGACCCTCTCCCTCCCCTTGACCATTACGAACCGCACAGAGGAAACCGCTGCATTCCGTGTAATCCTCCACCCGAACAACGCCCCCGTCCAGGTCGAGACCTTAGGTCTGGACAACGAGTTCCCCAGCGAGAACATCACGCTGATGGAGGGTATTCCGATGAAGGACGGCGATTCCTTTGGGGCGGGGCTCCGCTTCGATGCATTGCCCAAAATGAACCAGGCGTTCACGGTCACCGTTCCTGCTGGCCAGACGGGACTTGTGTGGCTTCGCATCGAATGCCGCAATGTCAAGCCTGGGACCTATACGGGGGCCATCCGTGTTTCCCCTCTTTCGCTGCCCGCCGAAATCAAGGTCCTCAACTACAAGGGGCCCATGCGGGAC
>JAFTAC010000249.1 GCA_017458805.1 Victivallales bacterium
CATCATCGTCATCGGTGGCGTAGATGATGTCCAGAATCTCCTGGGGGCACTGGTGGGCCGCCAGGCTCTTGAGCACCTGTCGGTTGCCAGTACCCGCCAGCGCCAGCAGCGCCTCCATCGGGACGTTCATATTGGAGGCAACCGCCACAACCAGATCATCATCCTGATCGGCGGTCAAAGCCTGCGCGGCCTCCGTGCAAAGGATTGGGCATCGGGCCAAAGCAAGGCGGACCTCCTTGCTCGAATCCTTCGCCAATTCGATCTGGACGATGTCAGGCAGGTTCGGCATAGAGGCGATTTTGAGTCGCACCTCCACGTCGCCGCGCGTGGAGAAGCCCACCATCTCGTCCAAAGTCAGCGTCTTTCTGGCAACGGCCTCCTTCTGGATGTCGGGCCGTGTGCTGAAGCAGAGGGATTCCAGGACTTTGTCAGGCAAGTTGCGTCGCATGAGGAGCATCCGTTGCGGGAAATGCTCATCCGAATCAGCGCATTGAAGCATCGCCTCTGCCGAGAGGTGCTGCGAGAGCAATGCGCTGGCCTGGACCGTCGGGTCCATGTCGTCTGTTGCCAGTTTCTCCAAGGCCTCGGGTTCCAGGCGAGCCCCCTGCTTGACAAGCGCAGATCGCACAAATGGGACGCTGTCGTCGCTCAACTCCATCTGTACGCCCAGCGGAATAGCGGTATTCTCCGCCAGGGCCGCGCGTATCTCCGCGTTCGCATCGTCCAAGATGATGCGGGCGGCCTGAGGGCTGATGGATTTGCTTGAGGCCACGCCTCGCCTGACCACGGGGTTGTCGTGCTTGGCGAGCTGCTGGATGATGGTCTTTGGTGTGCGAGGATTATCTGCCAGCGCCACAAGCACTTCGGGCGTTTCATCCTGTTCGAAGAGTTCTTCAAGGATGCGGCTGGGGGTATCGGGATAGGAGGCAAGGAAGAGAGCAAGGCTGGGTGTGCGTTCCCCCGCCGCCAGCGTGCGCAGGATCTGAGGCGATATGTCGTTGCCGCGATGTGCCTTCAGCGCATCCTGCACATTCGCCTCTATCTCTTTTTGTAATGTCTCCAATTCTGCCATGTCGTACCGTCTGGATACTGCCTACGTCAACAAAAATACCCCTTCTCTCTCGCAAGAGAGCAAAAAAGGGTTATATTAATAAACTATAGTATGAATTTTGGAAAAAACAAAACAGTTTGACGCAATTTTTAATGTCCACGGAAGAGAATAGCATTTTTGAGGAGAGAAATGGAATCATTGGCACCGTTTTCCATGAGGTGTCGCTTTTTTTCCGCTATCTGCGGCTGCGAATTGTCGAGCGGCTTCACAGCCCGCTCTGGCGTTTCATCGGAGGACAGCCACCTCTGGAGGGGGTGCAAATCTCTGAGGAAGACCGTGCCCTGATGCTGGAGGTCGCTCCCGCAGAGCAGATGCCCATTCCCTCGGAGCCACCTCCGCAGCCTCCCAAAATCGCAAGGGCAAGACAGGCTTCGGGACGCCAGAAGATGACTGATGACCTGATGTCCCGCTTTGGCGCAAAGCTGAACGCACGCGAAGGCAGGAAGCAGGATGCAGCCAGACGCGCCGCCCTCCGCAAAGGTGGCTCCGACGACCCGCGCCAGATGACTTTCGATTTCACGGAAACCGAGAATGGAGGACAAGCAGCCCCTGTTCTTTCTGACGACGAAAGGCGCGATTTCGCCGACTACCTGGACGATGATGAATACACCCTGCCACCCATCACGTTCTTCAACATAAAGGACGAGGTTGCAACGGCGAATGAGGATGAAATCCAGGCAGTCAAGCAGAAGATTCAGAACTGTCTGGACAGCTTCGGCATTGACGCCGAGGTCGGCGAAGCCGTCCACGGTCCCCGTGTGACGATGTACAAGGTCAATGTGGCGATGGGTGTGCGCGTGGCAACTCTCGCCAGCTTCACCCAGGACTTTTCTCGGGTGCTGTCAGTCGCTTCCCTGCGGGTCCTGACACCTGTGCCTGGCAAGACATACGCGGGGCTCGAAATCCCCAACCGTGTCGCTGACCCCGTGCTGTGCGGCAACCTCCTGAACGGGCGTGCCTGGAACCAGACCAGGGCGCAGCTGCCCTTGACCATGGGGCGCAGCATTGATGGACAGGACATGATTCTCGACCTGGCACGTGCACCGCATCTGCTTGTGGCTGGCACCACTGGCAGCGGTAAGTCCGTCTGCCTCAATACGTTCATTGTATCCCTCATCACCCGTTTCAAACCATCGGAACTGAAGTTGATGCTAGTGGACCCGAAGGTGGTTGAAATGCATATTTACAACAAGCTTCCGCACCTTCTGGTGCCAGTCATCAACGATGTCGAGCTGGTGCTGATAGGTCTCCGCTGGCTGGTCTATGAGATGGAGAGGCGATATACCATGCTGGCGAAGGTCGGTGTCCGCAATCTGGAGGCCTTCAACTCCAGAAAGCTGCCTGACGAACCTGTTTTGGATGAGGAGGGCAACCCCATTCCCGCAAAACTGCCCTTTATTGGGCTGGTCATCGATGAGATGGCGGATATTATGCTGTCTGGTGCGAAAAAGGACGTCGAATTGCACTTGAGCCGCCTGGCCGCAAAATCCCGTGCCGTGGGCATCCATGCCATCGTGGCAACGCAGCGTCCCGATGTCAAGGTCATCACAGGCACCATCAAAGCCAATTTTCCGACACGTATCGCCTTCAAGACAGCCTCGCAAATCGATTCCAGAACCATTCTGGACACCATGGGGGCCGAAAGTC
>JAFTAC010000250.1 GCA_017458805.1 Victivallales bacterium
AGGAGGCTGGGGTGCTGGAAATAGGCAGTGTGCACATTCCGTTTGGAGCAGGCTGGAGCTTTGCCTCGCCTGATGAGGAACTGCGCCGCGAGGCGGTCAGTAACACCCTGACTTTCCTTGATGCCACTAAATGCCTGAATTGCAAGAATTACACCCTGCATACCTGCCTGGAGCCCGTGCGCCCCGAAGAGCGTGCTGCCAGCATGGTAGGCATCCGCGAAACCATCGCGGAGCTGCTGCCCATGGCCCAGAGGATGGGCATCTCTCTGAATCTGGAGGATTTGCCGCGATCCTGCCTGGGCAACACACCCGAGGAGCTTGCGGAAATTATCGACGGCTTTCCGAAGGAGAACGTCGGTGTCTGCTTCGACGTCAACCACTTCTGCAACTGCGTGGAGCGTATTCCCAGTGCCATCGACATGTTTGCGGACCGCATTCGCACCTTCCACATCTCCGACTACGACGGAGAGGACGAGTGCCATTGGTACCCAGGCTATGGCGTCATCGACTGGGAGGCCGTAATGGCGGCTGTTCGTCGCATCGAGCAGGATGTGCTGCTGATATTCGAGGTTTCAGGTTTCCTGAAGGTGCAACCCCGCCGCGAACTCCATTACGAACATTTCTTCAAGGCGGCGGAACGCAATATCTTTTATATGGAAAATGTCGTCGAGCTTAAAAAGCGCATCAACGAGGTGACTATCTTGTAAAGTTAATGTTCCTGTGAAAAAAGGGACGGAGAGGACAGTGAAATTATGCCTGATTCGTCCCTCCGTCCCTTTAGGTGTGCATAGCTCACGCAAGCGTGACGTTTTGTGTGTGTTCGTTGTTTTGCGCATCAAGCCAGGTCAGCTTGTAGTTGCCACGGAAGCCTCGGAAGGCGATGCGGCCCTCTGCATCTGTCTGCGTGCAAAGATTGGTACGCCACTCGTGGTTGATGAGGTTTTCAAGGGCGAAGTAGGCTGGTTTGGGGGCCATGTCCCGTGAGAAGAGGCCAGAAACGGAGGGTTCGCCTGGCGCCCCGCAGTCATCCACCACATTCCACCAGGTGATGCCCATCATGGGCTCAAGGCTGAACCAGAGGCGGTAGAGGTTGTGGGCGATGACCGCCTGGATGGCCTGTCCGCGCTCGTCGTTGTGGGGGGCTGTGATGGTGATTTCGCTGAGGTGGATTGGAAGATTTGCCTTGGCAAGCCGTGTGAACTTCTCATAGACCATCTCTGGCGACTCGCGGTCTGACTTGCCGTCCGCGATGTCCAGGCAGATTTGCGGGTCGAAAAGGTGCATCTGTGCCCCCATGATGTCGATTTTGCAGCCGCGCGCCAGAAGATCCTGAACCTGATGCAGATAGGCATCGCTC
The DNA here is from genome assembly GCA_017458805.1 of Victivallales bacterium. Classification (GTDB taxonomy): domain Bacteria; phylum Verrucomicrobiota; class Lentisphaeria; order Oligosphaerales; family Oligosphaeraceae; genus RGIG3456. The sequence goes on from JAFTAC010000250.1 coordinate 1,358, forward strand.
ATGTTATATTCGTTGATGTTGAGCTTGGCTTTGTCAGGGAAGACGCCTTCGGCGATTTTAAAGGCACGGTAGGTGTAGTCGCCAGGCATGGGGCCGTACCAGCTCTTGCAGATGCGGCTGCCAGGCACCATCCGCCCATTGCCGAAGTCCGATGCGCTTTCATTGACCACGTCCCAGCTGTCGATTTTGTCGCCATAGCGCATGGCGATTTCGACAATGCGCCGTGCGATGACGGCGTTGATGTAGGAGGTGAACTCGGGGTAGCGGTCTGCAAATTCATCGGGGGTCATCTCTCCAAAGCAGTCGCCCAGGGCATTGTTTAGAAGCTGACCGTTCTTGGGGTTGCGGTCGAGCTTGGCGAGCTTGAGGACATCGAGGGGGAGGCTGCCGATGAGCCAGTCGGGGTACTGCCAGGTGTTGCTGCCCCAGACAAGGGTGTGCCCGTGAAGGCGGATGCCCTTCGAGAGGCAGAACTCGACGACTGGATCCACGGCAGGTCTGCGCCAGTGTGGTTGCTCCTTGGGATTGGGGCAGTGGTTCCAGAAATCCGCTGTGTCGCAGTAGGCAGGGGCAAAGCGTGGTTGTCCCTCGATGGGTTCAAGCGTCTTCCAGTAGAAAGCGATGGTGGCTGAATTGAAGAGCGTGCCATAGAGGGCACGGTACTTGGCGTTCCGTTCATCGGTGCCCAGCTGGTCGAAGTTGAAGATGTGCGCCCCGAAGACAAACGCAGAAGAGACCTGCTCAACCTTGATGTCGGCTCCTTTAGGGGCGTCTATCTGAAACACGCCATCCGCTTTGCGGTTGCGCTCGATGTCACGGTCTATTTTCGCCTGGACATCGTCGTTCCAGCGATTCCAATATTCTGCGGACATCGCCTTTTTCCAATCGTTCATCGTTGTCATGGTGTACTCCGTTAAGTGGGTAGCAAGACCGTCTCGGCCTTGACCGACCATTGCCGTCTCGGCTTTGGGCAATAAAAAACAGGCGCTGCGATTTAGAAATCACAGCGCCAGAAATCCGTTCCTGCTAGAAGTTATGCTTCGGGGGCGACTTCCACGATGGCGGCCTCAGGGGCGTTCTTCTTCACGGAAGCAATACCCTTCTGGAGGGCCTGCTTGGTGGGATAGGTCTCGCTCTTGCCGATGACCTGCGAGTTGGCGGCCTTCAGCACAAAGAACTGCTCGCCATTGGCGGCGTCCTTGATCTCGTAGCGCGCATCGTCAGCGGCGTTCTTCTGGACGGAGGCAATGCCGCGCAGGGCGTAGGGTTTTGCCTTGTACATCTGGCTGGAGAGGATCACTTCGCCATTGCCTGCCTTCAGGTTGAAGTAGAACTTACCATTCGCAGCAACTTTCAATTCGAATTTGGCGGCCATTTTTGACTCCTTTGTTTTGTAACCGATTGAACGATATGACTGGATTCTCGCAAATTAAAACGAAAACCTATATAATACTATGCCAGTATAAATTTAAATTGCAAGTGTATTATATGTGTTTTTTTTATTATTTTGCAACATTTTTATGGAACGCTATGTTTCCCAAGAGAGTAGTTAACT
>JAFTAC010000251.1 GCA_017458805.1 Victivallales bacterium
CCCGAGGTGCGACATACGAATCCTACCAGATTCCGATGAAGGACAAAGCAAACATCCTGAAAGAGTACTACCCCTTCACCCCAGTTCCCAAGATGGATGACGAACTGCTGGACATCCATGAAAACAAGACATTCATAGTCAGGGAATTCCTTATCATCCGTGAAAACGGGCGCAATTACCTCGTCAGCCCCTACTACCCAAAATCCTATGGGACAGTTCTCGATTGGGTCTCCACCGATTCCAGCATGGGCTGCTACATCCACTCCCTCAAGCCAGAAACAAATCTCTCAAAGAAATAAGGGAAAAACTACCTTGATCTGATGCTGTCAATGAGTTGCATAATCTGGTTGGCTGAATAATCCAGCCAGAGCAACTCAATTCTGAATCTGCAAGCACCAGCTTTTCGCAGTTCAGGAATCAGGAAAGCATAGTCTAAAGGTTCATTGTTTACGATTATAGAATTGCAGTTGTTGTTCACAGCGATGAACGATTCACTGCGATTTGTTTTCATCGAGAGTTTGGTAAATGTGCAATTTGCCTTTCCAGGGCAGAAGCCTCTTATGCTGCTCATGACGCATACAGCGGAACGTGCCAGAGCCGTGTGCTGGAAGATTGGCACCACCAGCTTGTTGCCCAGCTTTTCGGCGAGGGCCAGCATATTGTCCGAGGTATCCTCTGGTGCGGCGGCAACGGCATTCACGCCGTGTTCCAGCCAGTATCTGGCAGCGAGGCTGTTCATCGCATACAGGGGCCAGTCCGCCGTCACATCGGCCTCCAGCCCCTGGAACAACTCCAAGGTGCCGACATTGGCAACCTCCCATTTTCGCCACCCCGCAGAAACCAGCTCTTTCGCACGCTCCCCCCACTGGGCTGCGCTGCGCCCGCGGCAGAGTACGGGCAGGGAGAGGCGGATGCGACTGCAATCGCCCAGGCGTTCTTGAAGCTGGCCTAGAACGCCAGTCAATTCGTCCGCTCGGCTGCGCTCCAATGAGAAGACCACCTCGTCAAAACCATTCAACCGCTTGTCGTCCAATGCATTTAATAACGCTGGATTGTCGATTTTCAGCGACCATAACTCCTGATGCTCGCAATTCGCACCTGATGCCTCCAGGGCTGTACTTTGCCCCGCCTGATGGAGGCCGTACAACGCCTGTTTTTTTCGGTCATCTCCTTGCCCGGAGTTTTGTATGACAATATCCTTTTGAATGCTCTCCGAGAGACTGCTTGTCGCCTCATCCAACTGTTCCTGCGCCCTGGCGACCGCCATACGCCGCAGCTCATTGAGCATCCCCTTCGGAACAAACAACTTATCTGGATTGTCGCAGGTCACTTTTTCGAGCGAAAATGCGCTGTCGCCCAGACGCGAAAAACAGGCCGTCACCTCATCGGCAACCTTTTCGGGCTGCCGTGCAACCGAAAGCGGCGCATCCAAATCCATTGCCACTTGCACAGGGGGCTGTTTGCGCCCGCAGACCACCGCCACCATCTCCACAGAAAGGCGTGACGACTCAACATGTACGGAAAAACTGGCTGGATGGCGCAGACGCCACAGGCTGTCACGCGCCTCAGGCCACTTGTATTTCCGCTTCACGGCCTGCGATGAGGCACAGCACACCTTCGAGCCGACTGGTATCTCTGGATGTCCATCTGGGAGAGGTACTTCGATGATGCTACCAGGTCTCGCTTCAAAGACAGCCTCCCAGCGGTCCTGTCCCCCCTGCTTAAAGCTGCGCAGTTCATCGACTCCGAAGCCGTATGGCTTCTCGATGCCAGGTATCTCCACCTGGAGCCCATCGTGCTTTTCAATGGGGCGCATGCGCACGGTAAAGCGCAGCCAGTCGCCGTTTTCGCCACGCCGTACACGGGCGACCTGCCCTATTTCAATGCCTCGTGGCCCTAGCATCACGGGGTCTGTAACACCTGTGTTTTTCACCTTGTGGGCAAAAAGCTCCGTCCAAGGGCGGCTGAAAATCGTCTTTACGTCTAGTTTCGCCTCCTGTTCCTCACCGCTCCCGAAGCTCTTGTCCAGAAGCTTCCTATAGAGGTTTGTAACAGCAGCGACATAGAGCGGGGTTTTCTTGCGCCCCTCGATTTTCAAGGAGGCCACCCCTGCGCGCCGCATCTCCGCCAAAGCATCCCCCAACGCCAAATCCTTCATGGACATCGGGCAACTGCTCCCTAGGTGCCCGCCCTTTTCATCCGTTATCTCGAAACGCTTGCGGCAGACGTAGGTACACTCGCCCCTGTTGCCGCTGCATCCGTTCGTGCATGCAGACATCAGGCACAGCCCGCTATAGGAATAGCAGAGCGCCCCATGGATGAACGCCTCTATCTCCATGCCAGGCACGGCGGCCATCGCAGCCAGCTCGTTGATGCTCACCTCGCGCGCGGCCACCACTCGCGTAAAGCCCAGTCGCTGCGCCTGGCGCACACCCTCGACGTTGTGGACGGCCATCTGGGTGCTTGCGTGAAGCTCCAGCCCCAAATCATACTGCCGCACCATCTGCACGACGGCGGCGTCCTGTACAATCAGGGCATCCACATCCATATCACGAAGACGCACTAGCAAATCGGCCAGACGCCCCAGTTCAGTCTCCCGAACTAGGGTGTTTACAGCCACATAGACCTTGCGACGACGCTCCAGCACCTGGTGGGCATAACCCACCAGAACCGACAGTTCCTCGAAGCTGAAGTTGCCTGCATCCGCTCGCGCGGAAAACTCCTTCATGCCCAGGTAAACCGCATCGGCCCCATACTGGAACGCAGCCAGACCGCACTCCAGCGTACCCGCAGGTGACAAAAGCTCCACCATCAATCAAAAAACAATGTAAATATGCAGAACCTGTTGAAAAAAACTATTGGAGCTTGGGCCGCATAAGCGGCCAGCGCACGGAGTGCGCGACAATCGTAGCCCAATGCAAGCACCCGTAGGGTGCGCAGCATTGGGAAGACCGCCCCCCTGAACTTCGCGCCCGTTAGGGCGCAACAACACACCGAATGCCGAGGGGCTTGCCCCAAAAGTGGTCAACAGATGCTACTTAATGACAAATTGTTAGAACTTCACAGCCTTCAGCCAGGCATCAGCGATGAGCTGATGGCCCGCAAGAAGCGGATGAACACCGTCCGCCAGCCAGTACTCCTTGGAAGCGCGCTTCGAGGCCTCATCCAGAATATCCTGCGTGGGAATCAAAACCGCGCCGAAGTCTTTCGCAAGTTCACGGACGACCTGGCGGCGAGCGTTGATCTCGTCAATCCAGTCAGGTCCAACCGCCCCAAAGTCAAGCACGTATGGTTCAAGCAGAACCAGTTTGATGGCGGGCAGCGTGCTCTTGGTCCACTCCAGCAGCTCGCGGTAGATGCGCGCATAACGCGGAACCTCGACGCCATTTTGATTGGCCTTCTCGTGCCAGGTGTCGTTCACGCCAATCATGATGCTGAGCACGTCTGGCTTCAAGTTCAGCGTGTCAATCTTCCAGCGGGCGTACAAATCCACCACGCGGTTGCCGCTGATGGCGCGGTTCATGATGTTCCACTCCGTCTCGGGGTGGTCGCAGAAAAGACGCGCCGCTATGAGCGTGGGGTAACCCGCCCCCAATCCCGCGCCAGGACGCAGATTTGCGTACTCACGTGAACGCCCGCAGTCCGTTATCGAATCCCCTTGAAACAAAATGCTGATTTTTGACATGTTTTTTCCTTAGTGGTTGCAATTGCTCAAAAGAGCATTGGCTGTGCAGCCTCGTCGCGATGTTTTTTCAGGACGGGCAGCAGCTTATTAAATGCGTTCTCCACCGCCAGGGCCACGAGGCGGTTCCAGTCGGGGGCCTTGCGGCGGATGGTCTCAAGTCCATTCCACGCTTCGGGCAGCACACTATCCAGTGCAACCAGCTTGCGGTTGCGCTGGATAAGATCACGGGACGCCTCCAGCTTGGCCGCCAACTTGGCATTGGAGACCTTGCCGCCGATGTCCGCAAGAATGTCGTCAAGACTGCCGCACTCCGTCAGAAGCTTGGAAGCGGTCTTGGGGCCGACCCCCGCCACGCCCGTGATGTTGTCGGAGGTATCCCCCACCAGCGCAAGGTAGTCACCAAGCAAGCTCGGAGGCACGCCGAACTTTGCCTGTACCACTTCGGGGCCGCCAAAGCTCCAGGCGTCACCCTTGTCGCAGGTGGCAAGATGCACATGCGAATCCTCCGTCAACTGCGCAATGTCCTTGTCGCCCGTGATGATGTTGACATCATGCTCCTCGCGGTGGCGCGAGACGGCGGCGATGAGGTCATCCGCCTCCAGCCCCTCCTGCATGAGGATAGGCCAGCCGAATGCCTCAATCGTCTCCATGATGTGCGGAATCTGCGAGCGCAGAGCATCGGGCATGGGGGGGCGCTGCGCCTTGTATTCAGGGCACAGGGCACAGCGCCGCGTCGCCTTTCCCTTGTCAAAGGCAAAGGCGCCGAAATCGCTTGGAAGGCCCTTCTCAAGGCTGAGAAGCAACCGCTCCATCCCCATCAGGGCGTTCACAGGCTCGCCTTTCGGATTGTTCAGCATCGGTACAGCATAGAACATCCGAAAGATCTGCGAGTAGGCATCTACCAGTACGATGGACATGACTAGCACCCGACTCCGCAACGCACCAGATAGTCATGGCTACGGCGCACCGATTCCGTCATGTCAATGTTGGAGCGATCAAGTTCGACGATGATCTGCGAGATTCTGTCGGGCATGTTGGCGGCGATGGCTGGGATGTCCAGCTGGCCTTCGCCGAGGGGGCGCATGTCAACAATCCTGTCTTCGGGGTTCTTGGGGAACATGCCGTCCTTGAGGTGCAGCAGCACCATGCGGTCGGCATAGCGCTTCACCAGCGGAGCCGCCTCGTTGGCGCCGAAGTTGGCAGCCCAGAAGATGTCCAGCTCCAGCTTCACCCTCGGAACTAGGTCCAGGTAGTAGTCGTATTTGATGCGACCGTCCAGCAGGTCAAACTCCCAGTAGTGGTTGTGCTGGAAGACGGAGATGCCGTTCGCCTCGAACTTGTCGATGATATCATTGGACTTCTCAGCAGTTGCCTTGATGGAATCCAAATCCTTGAACTGGTCTGGACCATAGCCGATGTAGGCCCACTTGAGGCCCAGGGTGCCCAGAATATCGACTGCCTCATTGATGTTGTCCATAGGGGTGGAATGCGCGGAGCAGATGGTCAGGCCGTTGTCGGCACAGGCCGTTGCAAACTCCTTGGCGGTCAGGTCACCAAAGCCCGCTGGCTCAACTTCGGAGTAGCCCATTTCCTTGACCTGCTTGAGGATGGATGCCATGCCCTGTGCCTTGATTTCCGCGCGAAGAGAGTAAAGCTGAAGACCGATTTTCCGTTTCATTGTCATTTCCTTTGTTGTTTGTTATCTTTCGCAGAATGATGATGTGCAAGCTCTGTCTTTGCACAATTCAAACGCAAACTAAACATGAAATCATCTAAATGTATTTGCTCCTAATCTCCTTGAGCAATTGTATGGCCTCTGCCACATCCTTCTGCTGTTCAGGGCCGTATGGCAGTTCTCGTTCGATGATGAGCGGCCCGCGGTAGCCCTTGCCAAGCAGAGTGTGCATCAGCTGGACGAAGTTCGTGCCGCCCTGCCCCAGAACTGTCTCATGGCCATGTGGCTCGCCAGCTGCTGGTCGCACGGCGTCTTTGCAATGCACCACCTTGATGTACTGCCACATCTCCTCCACCAACACGGCGGGATCGTCCTGGTTGTAGTAGAGGAAGTTGGCTGGGTCGAAGTTGATACCGAGGCTGGGGCTGTTGATGTCCGCGAAAATCTTCTTCAGGCCTGCGACGGACTCAGGCCCCGTCTCGAACAGGAAGAACTGTCCGTTCTCCTCTGCAAAGCGGAGAAGTTGCTGAAAGTCGGAGACGAGACGTTTGTACGCATCGTCCTCACCGATATTGGAAAGTGCTCCAACATGGCAGGTTATGTATTTAATGCCATGCTTCTTCGCCCACAGGAGCTGCCGTGCGGCAAAGAGCATCCGCGTGGTGCGCCACTCCTCCGTGACGAAGCCGTCGCCCGTCGTTCCAGGAGCCATCATCATAAACAGCGATACGCAGTCAATCCCGTACTCTGCCAGCAGACGAAGGCTCTGCTCGGAGCGCTCCACGCCTGCGGCGCCGTTCATCCAGTCATCGCTGGCCCGCGCAATCTGTGATGTCTCCAGCCCCGCGCTTTTCAGAAACGCTATCATCTCAGCGGTCATCTGCGGCAAACGCAGCAATGTACCGATTCTCAATTCGTCACTCATTTTTATCCTCTAAATAAAGCTCTTTGGAAAAGTCATACCCTTAATTTGCTTGCATTTGTCGTTTTTACAAATCGCCGAGTCGCTTTTTACGGAACTGTGATGGTTTTGTCTTCATCCACGATGAGGAACGAAGTGCCTGGCCGCAGTTCAACCAGCTTGCGGGCAAGCGGCTCGCCTCGCACGAAGACGGCAGTGGAGAAGATGTCTGAATCCACGCCGCGCGGAGTGACGGCGGTGACGGAGGCGTGAAACTCGCCTGGACGACCATCCTTCGGGTCCATGATGTGGCCGATGCGCTTGCCGTCGATGACACGGCTGCGCTCGTAGTTACCGCTGGTGGCAACGGAGCAACCTTTCAGTTCCAAAACCGTCTGCAACTGCTCCTTGTCCATTGGGTTGCGTATTCCCACCGTAAAGAGCTTCTGGCCCTTTGGAGGCTGCTCCGACAGTTGGATGTTGCCACCAAGGTCTATCATATATGTCGTAACGCCGTGCGCACGAAGCACCTCTCCCGCAACATCGCATGCATACCCCTTTGCGATGCCACCGAAGTCCAACGCAATGCCTTCACGCGTGAAACGCACCGTGTGCTTCTCGTCGTCAAACACCACCTTATCGAGTCCTACCTTCGCCAAAGCAGAGGCTATCTCCGCATCGGTGGGGATGGTGTTGCGCTTGCCGTGGAAGCCCCACAGTTTCATCAGTGGGCCGACCGTCGGATCAAACGCCCCCTCCGTCTCGGCATAGGCCTTCCGTGCGGCGCAAAGGATAGCCCACAGTTCATCCGAGCAGTGCCATTCCGCCTGAAACGCGGTTGCATTGAGGCGGCTCAACTCGCTATCAGGTGCATAGACGTTGATAAGGTCATGCAATGCACTCATCTTCTGGATGATCTCCTGAAACGCCTTGTCTGCCTTCACATCGCCATAAACCGTGACTTTGCAGACAGTGTTGAAGACCATGATTGTGATGCTTTTCTCTGGCTCGTGGCTCCCGTCAAGAACTCTCCTCAGACCAAAGCATACCACAAACAGCAGCAAAACTGACGCTATTCCCCTATATATGCGTTTTTTTGTGGACATTTTACGATAACTCGCTTTGAATGTGGAAAATAAAATGGTAAATTAAGGACTAAGTAGGATTTTCTCTTTTAGTCCCCTCCGTCCCATTTTACCATACTTTAATCCCTCCCCAGCCAAAAACAAGTAAAAACGATGCAATATCTCTTTGAAGACGATGGTCTCCGCGAGGATCGGCTGAAAGGCGTCAAGCGCGTAGTCATCAAGTCGGTACACGGCTTCTGATGGACGTGCCAGGCGAATCCCCCGAGGAACGCGTGCAGAAACTCATAGCCGAGGTAGCCAAGCTGCGCAATTCAGGGCTTGAGGTTGTGCTGGTCTCTTCTGGAGCCATTGGAGCCGCCCTGCGTGTGCTCAAGACCACGCGCCGCCCCAAGCGAATGGCGGCCCTCCAGGCCTACGCCGCACTAGGGCAGTGCCACCTCATGACCCTCTACGAAGAGGCGTGCAACCCATACGGCTTCCACTGCGCACAGCTTCTCCTGACCGCAGCCGACCTCCACGACCGCGACCGCAACCTCAAGGTCACGCAGTGCCTTGAAGAACTGCTGGCGCAGGGGCTCCTGCCCATCATCA
>JAFTAC010000252.1 GCA_017458805.1 Victivallales bacterium
CGGGTCGGGCGTCAAGGCAAAGTCGTTATACACGGAGACCTTCTCCTCTTCTGGGGACTGAAGGGACTTTGCTGCGATGGTCACTGCCGCCAGGGGCTGCTCGGTGAATGGCCAGAGCTTTGCACCGAATACCAATACCACCTGGCGTGTTTGGGGCGAGAGATTGGCACGGAGGCAATTGGCCTCCCCGCCTGCAGGATAGGAGGCCAGAAGTCGAATGGTCTTGTGGGCCATGAGGCGCCGCAGGTTGTTGTGCTTGTCCGCACCTGAAACATTGATGGAGACCAGCATCCCATCGGGCGGAATAGCCGTGTCTGGCTGGTAGCGGAAGTGACCTTCTACTCTCTGGCCGTCAAATACGCTCCATTCCTCACCCCATTTGTTCTGCTGGGTGGTAGGACCATGTTTCGGGGTGTAGAGGACCATCTCCAGGTAACCGCGCGGGCCGTTGACGTGATCGAATTCCATGTCGAAGCGTTCCTGTCCGTCAATAAAGAACTTGACCTCTGGATGTTCCTGTTGAAGCCGATGAATCTCTTCGGAGGTTTTTAGCGGCACGATGACCGAGCGGCAAGGTGAAATACCACTGCTCAATGGAAGTGTCAAGTTGCCGATGCGTGCTTCGCCAACGGACGCAGTAGCCGTATTGGCAGCACCTTGGAATACAATGGTATTTGCCGAGGAGGCATTAGGGAACCAAGGGGCACTCTTCCACTCCAGGAGGTAGAGTTCATCGTAGTCGCATGATGGCTGTTTCGTGGCAGCGTTCCATGCACACTCGCCTGCATAGAGGAGCGTGCCGCCCTTGTTGTGGTTGAAGCACCAGGTGGTCGGAACATAGCCCGTAGCACCGTGTTCGAAGGAGTATTTTGCCAGTGCGGGGATGCCCGCCTGCATGGTTCAGCAGCTTGACCACACCTCGAAGCCTGCCTTTCGCAGGATCTCCACGCCATCGTAGCTTTGGGCATATTCGTAGTTCCAGTAGTTGATGATGAGGCGGCGGGAGAGGGCGTCAATGGCCGTCTGACCGGGCAGTACCCTGCTTTCTGCAAAACCATCACCTTTGCGGTGACCGCCCAGTTGTTTGGAGAAGAGCATGTCATGCCAGAGGAGTGCTCTGCAATGGTGTTACTCCCAGAGGTAGTCGCCAATGAAATTGAAGAGTCCAGTGTAGAGCTTGACGTTCTCCTCGGTGGAGAGCTTCAAACGGTCGAGCTCGCCCTGCGCTTCGTCACCGCCCACGCGGAAATAGGGCGGGTTATCAAAGAGCTCCACCATCTCGTCAAGCACCTTCGTGTAGTCCTTGCGAAACTGTGGGTGCTGGACGTCTTGGCCGACAATCTGCCCTTTCTCGTTCTTGATGATGTGGATTTGCGGTGCCAAAAAGCCATGCGAGAAGGTTGCGAAACCTGGGCTTGGAATCACTCCACGTGACTTGCAGAAACGCACCAGAGAGCGGATGTGCTCCTGCGACCAGGGTGTCGGACGGTTTGACGCGAAGTATTTCGACTGGTAGTTGGAGCTTAGGTTGATTACCACGCCGTTGTAGCCGTGCTCTGCAAGAATTTCAACGATGCGCTTGGTGGAGGCCAGACGTTCGTCGTTCGTGTAGGGTTCCCAGTAGCTCATCGTCAGGTCTGCGATGCGGTGCGGGTAGTCGGGCCAGTCGCGGATGGTCAGTTCCGGCAGGGTGACGCTGGTGTCGGTGTAGATGGTGGATGAATGGCGAAGGATGGCCAAAAGCCGTCCGACGCCTCTGAAGAACCCTGCTTCGTCAGACGCCCCGATGGTGACATGTCCCTGGTAGATCGACAGCTGATACTCCTCTGGATGTGAATTGTCTGCAACTTGCTTGAAGGAAATAGTCTGATTTGCATCCTCTTGGAAAGTCCAGCCACCTCGGGCGACAAGCTCCTCCTGGAGCCAGGCGGCTGGACTACCAACGCCGTCCAGTTTCCATTTGTATTGGAAAACCACTACTTTCCCCGATGCCTCCATCAATTTGGGGACTGGCGTGTAAACAGGTGTGGATGCACAAAGCATGAGGCTAAGACAGAGTATAAATGAAACAAACAACTTATGCATGGCTGTCAATTCGTGTTAGAGGGGCTCACGGTTTTGCCTTGCCTACGAACTGGTCGGGCTGCAGGAACCAGTAGGGGGCTTCGGTGCTAAGCATTATATAGCTTGAAAGCTCGTGGCTAGTGCTGTTGCGTGTGAAGTTGACGGCCCACTCGTCAGGTGTGCCGTTCAGTTCAGAGAGGGGAATGGAAAAGCTGGCCTGCCAGTTGTTGCCTTGCGTGGATTTCACATTGACAGCGCATTGTGGCGTCGGGAGTGGCTAGCAGTAGGTGGTCATTCTCCTGAAGGTCGAAGGCTACCGCAGGGGCAATGCCGAAACGCCGACCGCATTCCGTGGAAAGCTCCTCAAGCAAATGCCGTAATGGAGCGGATGCATTCGAGGGGGCATGGAAGTGCATTTCCTTGGTCAGCAGGAACTCCTCGCCTGGAAGCAGAGTGGCCTCCTGCACTTCAGGCACGATGCCAGTCAGCGTTGCCGTGGCGCGGCTTTTGACAATCTGCGGCGACAGCTTTTCCCAGATGGCGTCGGCGATGGCCTCCATGCCTCTGTCGCCTGGATGCCAGTTGACGGCCCAACTGCTGTATCCAATGCCGTCCATGCCTGGCTTTCCACCAAGGGGCTTGATGTTTGCGAAAGGAATGTGTTCGGCTTGGGCTGCCTCCTGCATGAAATCTCCACCAGCGCATTTCCATGGGCTGACACATACAATGGCTGCCGATGGATATGCTCTCTTGAGACCTGTCACCAGTGCCCTGTAGCGTCTCATGGCTTCCGCCCTGTCGAGCTTCTGCTTATAGTTGTCGCCTATCTGGAGAACGACGACATCAGCTTGCTTGGGCAGTTCAGCGGGCAGGGAACCGACGTTGCTTTCATCCACGACCCTGGTTATGAAAAGCCTGTGTTCTTTGCCAGTTGCCAGGTTGAGTTTTTTCAGCAGAAGATGGGCGTAGTCGTATTCAGGGGCACTGGCCGCCATGCCATTATTGGCATTCCATCCGATACTTGGCGCTGGCCCGTGTTTTCCAAGTGAGTTGCCTACAACCAGCAGAGTGCCTGCTTCGTCCGCTGGAGAGGCTGTTGCGACAAACAAAACCATGGCAAGCAGCAACGTTCCGATCGCTTGCAGGAATTTGGCGGTGAAGTCATTTATCGTGTTCATTTGGGTTCTGCAGGGAATGGTTTGTTCGATTAACTGTGCCAAAGGACGGGGCTTTCCGCAGGGCGTTTGTCCTGCGCACACAACTGCTCGCGCACATTTTTAGTGTCGTGGCAGATGTACGATGTCGATGACGTCAATCCACTCGGCGTCAGGGTCTTCAGAGATGAACTTGATCTGCTGTTCGTACTGGTTCCAAAGCTGGTCATATTCGCTGTGTCCCCTCTAGTAGCTGTTCATAACGCCTGTTCATGCCAAGCGAAGTATTTAGGCTATTTCAAAACATCCGAGTCGATGACGTCTGCGTGGAAGAGATAGACGCCGTTGCCGAGAGCCTTTGTCAAACCAAACTCTGATGTCAGGTTGGGATAGCCTGGAACGGTCACTTTCGCATCGCATTTCTTTCCCATGCCGACGATAATCACGCGGATACCGCCTTTGCCATCGATGAAGGCGCGTGCCTGGACTTCGTCCTTCACGTCGCACTCCACCGTGACCTTGGGCGCACCCGCTGGTCCGATGATGAACGGCCCCAGGTCGTTGAGCACCTTGGACATGGCGACGACCTTGGGCCACTCCACCTTGGAATGGCCTGGCCAGCGGTCCTCGACATAGGGGACGACGCAGTCGTACTGATAGCCGATGAAGCCTTTGGCACCATTGATGGCGGCAAGGAGAGGCATGGAGCGCATCTCCTTTTCCGTCGGAAAATAGCTGTTTCGGAACACCGTGACATCTTTCGTCTTGTAGATGGCCCAGTTGAATATCTGCTGCGTGAACCAATGCGGGACGCCGCAGACCCTGGCGGCCTCCAGGCCAGGAAGCATGCCGCGAAGCGATTGTTTTTTCATGTCATGGTTGATGGGGTAGGAGTCATACGAGAAGACATCGCCCGAATTGGCGTAGTTGGGCAGATTGGCATATTCGTAGGTCAGCGAGACAATGGGGTGCCAGAGGTCTGCTTTGCTGACCTGCTCGCGCATGTCGATGACATCTTGCAGGTACATGGCCGACGTTTCATCGTTGATGTACCAGCCGAGGAGCTGCGGGTGGTCTTTGATGAGATTGACGGCCTTCAGCGCGATTGCCATGCGGTCGGTGACGCCATCCCAGTTCGTGATGACCTCGTGGTCCCGTGCATGGGCGAGTTGCCCCTTTAGGTTGAAGATGACCTTCAGGTTGTGCTTGCGCGCCTTCTCCA
>JAFTAC010000253.1 GCA_017458805.1 Victivallales bacterium
CTCGACTCCCACAACTACATTCCTACCACCGACAACCGACTGCTGCGACGTATCATCCGCGACAACAAATACCGTGGCGTTGACGACGTCGTTGCGCCAGTCGTGGACGATGAAGCGGTCCAGCGGTATCTTGTCGCCGAACATCGTGCGGATTTCGGATTCGGTCATGGGGAAGTGGGTGCCTAGAGCGGGGATGATATCGACTTGCGCAGTGGGTGCGATCAAGTCGTACAGCATGGCGGTCAGCACGCCCGCGTTGGAGTTGAAGCGCGTGAAGTCGGGCGGGATGATGAGCACCTTCTTCAGGGGCTTGTTGATTTTCGCAAGAGCTTCTTTCAGAAGAGCCTTTTTGTCGTCATCCGTCAGAGCCAGGTTGACACCAGCACGTGAGGCAAATGTGGTCATGGTTGATTTGTTTCCTTATTATGGTTATGTGGTTATTTGGTAGGTTAGGTTAGTTGTCTTTTTTCTAGAACCTCTAGAATCTCTAGAACCTCTAGAATCTCTAGAACTTATTCAAATGGCTGCATGATTTCCTTGCCGAATTCCACGCTGCCTGGCTTCTTCTCGAAGTCGAGAAGCATGACGAAGCGCTGCGGGCGTTTGTCATTGCCAAGGTAGGCGATGCCTGCATGGACCTTGGAGCGTGCCTTCAGCGTCTCTGTGTCCAGCTTGATTTGAGTAATTTCGTTCTTCATGGCGTTGACTTTGGCAACGCTGAAGGCGGTCACGAAAATCAGAATGACGTTGAGCGCAAGGAGGACGTAGAGCAGAGGGCTCGTGCCACTGGATGCTGGTGCAGCCACCACTGGTGGGATGGCAGGTGAAACGCCAACTACTGGCTTTCCCGCGGCTGGCTGCGCAGGCGCTTTGGGAGCGGTGGCCTGTGGCGCGGGCTTCGCAACACCCACGGGGGGACGCGGTCCCGTCATGCCTGGCTTCCCAAGACCAGGTTTTCCCATGCCTGGTTTGCCCAACCCCGGCTTGCCTGCAGCTGGTTTCTGGGGTGCGGCTGCCTGCGCTTGCGCATCAGCAGACGCTTCAGCCTGAGGCTGCCCCTCGCCTTTGTCCTTTGGTTCGTCAAAAATAGACAACACATCATCTAAATCGTTTTCGGCCATGGTATTATGCTCCTTGTACGTGTTTTGCCCACTTTGATGGATTCACTAATTCAGGCTTAATGTAACATAGTTTTTGCATTTTGCCATTAGGAAACATTATATTCTTCATTAAGGAAAAAGGATAACTAATGAGGTAATTTCAAAATTTGCGCGTTTGCCTGGTTTTGAAATATCCTCTAGCGGTTAGATTTCTGTTGTAGCGAACGCAGTTCTGGGCTCTTTATGAAAAATGACATAGCAGGGTGGAGATTTTGAAAAGATGTATTATATTAATGACTTCCATTTGTGTAGATAGGTTTTCGGCGGGCAATGTCGTCCGTCGAAATGAATAAAGGAAAAGAATAAGTCATGAGCAACACAATCAGCATCAATGCCACCAAGCGTGAAGAGCTTGGTACGGCCAATGCTCGTCGCATACGCCGCGCGGGTCAGATTCCCGCCGTCGTGTATGGGCACGGGCAGGAAGCCAGCACCATCACCATCACACCTGAAGACGCAAACAAGATTTCAGGGCACAACGGACTGGTTGAAATCAACTGCAGTTGCGGCGCCAAGAAGATGGTTGTCGTCAAAGAGGTGCAGCGCCACCCCCTCATCGCTGGTATTCTCCACGTCGATTTCCTGGAAGTCGCCATGGATGAAATCATCACCAGCGTTGTCCCCGTCGTTTCCGAAGGCGAAGCGGCTGGTACCCGTCAGGGCGGTCAGCTTGAGCAGGTCCTCATGGAGCTTGAAATCAAGTCCCTGCCTGCCAACGTTCCCGATTCCATCACCGTCGATGTCTCCAACCTGGAGCTGGGTGAAGCCATCCATGTGAAGGACCTGGTCCTTCCCGAAGGCGTCACCGCCGACGTCGATGAATCCCTCATCGTTTTCCACGTCCGCGCACCGAAGACGGAAGCCGCAGCCGAAGAGGCCGCTCCCGCCGAAGGCGAGGCCGCTCCTGCCGAAGGCGACGCAGCCAAGGCCTGATGGAGAACATCCGCCCTTTGAAACCCATGACGGCTCTTTCCGCATGGTGTGGCGGGGCAAGACAGACGATTTGATTGGCAAATGGAATCCAGCGGCTCTGAAGTCCCGAAACAGGAGGTTGCCCAAATCCAGCTTCTCGTTGGTCTGGGGAATCCTGGGGACAGTTATGTCGGCACACGGCATAACGCGGGCTTCATGGTCGTCGATGCCTTCATGGATGCCGTCCACACGTTCCAGTTGAACGCGTGGCAGCCTGAACTAGGCTGCCTCTACAAGGGCATGGTAGGCGAGCGCACCCTCTACGTGCTGAAGCCTATGGCATTTATGAACAACAGCGGCGACGTCGTTGGCGAAACGGTGCGGCAGCTCAGCTTATCTCCCCTGGAGCTGCTCGTCGTGAGCGATGACCTTGATATGGAATTGGGACGCCTGAGGCTGCGCATGAAAGGCAGCAGCGGCGGCCACAAGGGCATTGGATCCATTGCCGAAGTCCTGGGCACAACGGATTTTCCGAGGCTCAGGGTGGGTATTGGGAGACCGCGGTCTCAGGAGGAAAGCATCATCGACTACGTGCTGGCCCCCTGGACCTCCGACGAGCATACAACGCTTGCGGCGACCATCGACGCAGCAGTCCAGATGGCTCTCAAGGCCATTGAGACCACCCCGCAGGGGGCGTCATGGAAACTGGAAGTACCTTCGTCGGACAAAGACAATGCCAATGTGCAAGGAGAACCTGAAATTGAAAAAGTATGAAGTGGTTGTGATTCTCGACCCCGCGAAGGTCGAGGGCAATGGCGATGCCTTCTCTGAATCCATCGTCAAGGAAATGACTGACATGGGCGGCAACGTTGTTCGCACCAAGTTCTTTGAACTGCGCACCTTTGCAAGGCCTATCAAGAAACATAAAGCTGGCATCTACTGGGACTATGTCGTCGAAGCGGAAGGCACGTTTGTCGCCGCCGTTAAGGACAAGTATCGCCTGAATGCCGCCGTCCTCCGCCTCGTTGTGTTCGACTACGTGGATGGCCAGGACAACGACGTGTTCAACCCGAGGCCCGAGCACGATGCCCTCTTCAAGGAGGAGAGCTTCCAGGATGCGTATGACCGCGAGGAGCGTCCATACCGTCGGGATGACCGCTAGGGGGTAGCGACGGCAAGGGGTAACGACGGCGCCTCGCCGTCGAAATGGGGTAGCGACGGCGCCCCGCCGTCGAATAACCAAGGAAAGTCACAATGGCAAGTTACAACAGAGTCGAGCTGATGGGGACCGTCAATCGGGAGCCAGAGGCCAGGAGTTCCGCGACTGGCGAACAGGTCTGCGTTTTCAGCGTGATGGTCACGCAGGAAGTGCTGAACCTGCGCAACGAGCCGATTCAGGAGACCTGCATTGTCGATGTGGAGGCGACTGGCAGTCTTGGTCAGCTGGTTCTGGGCAATTTCCACAAGGACACGCCTGTCATCGTGGAAGGGCACCTGAAAATGGAGCGCACCTTTGACAGGAACACTGGACGGAACCGCAACCGCCTCTATGTGGCGGCCAATCTCATCCAGGTTGTGGAGAACAGCGGTGGCCCCGTTCCAGAGCCCCCCGACTTGAGCCAGGGGCAGGATTGGGGCCAGATGCCTCCTCCCAGCGACATGACTTTCTAGGCTTCCCCGCCATCATCCAACAGGCAAAATTAGGTAATGAACATAGTGGGACTGCAGTGATGTGGTCCAAGTTTGAAGGACAAGAAGATGAAAAACACGAATATGAAGCATCGTCGCCGCAAGGTGGTCCGCAAGAAGCAGTGCCGCCTCTGTGAAAACAAAATCTACGAAATCGATTTCAAGGACATCGACCTTCTGAAGCGCTTCCAGACCGACGGCGGGAAGATTCTGCCCCGCCGCATCACAGGCAACTGCTTCATCCACCAGAAGAAACTGGCCGCTGCCATCAAGCGCGCCCGCATTCTTGCTTTTATTCTTTGATTTAACCACGAGATACAGGAGACATAATCATGGCAGTACAACTTATATTGCTTGAAGACGTTGCTGATCTCGGTAAGATTGGCGACCAGGTACACGTCAGCGACGGCTATGCGCGCAACTATCTGCTCCCGCGCAATCTGGCCGCGAAAGTCACCCCAGGCATCCTCAAGAAGATTGAAAAGCGCAAACTCCAGCTCCAGAAAGAGGCCGAGGAGCGCATCGCCGTGGCACAGGCCATGGCCGACAAGATGTCCAAGATCACCCTTGAAATCAAGGTCGCCGCTGGCGAAAACGACAAGCTCTACGGCTCCGTCGGCCCGCAGCAGATTGTCGAGGCAGCCGCCGAACAGGGACTGGAACTGGACAAGAACGCCCTCGTCATGGAAGATGCCATCCGCGAGCTCGGCTCCAAGGACATCACTGTCAAGCTGCACGCTGAAGTCAGCGGCATCCTGAAAGTCAAGGTCGTCCGTGCCGAAGCATAAGCATAGGCTGTAACGACGACGGGCCGTCGTCGTATTGTTTTTTCAAAGTGTAAAGGGGGGCGATGACATTTGTCATCGCCCCCCTTTGCTATCTCCATTAAGCATAAGCTCTGTTCCCCATAAGGGTAGTTTTAAACCACAGATTACACAGATTACACAGATGCGAAGTGCCGCATTGCGGCACTTCGCGGTTCATTTTTTCCGTACCCCATAAATAACCCGTTTTCAGCCGCGTTTTTAAACGCGGCTGAAAACATCTGTGTAATCTGTGTAATCTGTGGTTTCTAAAAGAAGTCTTTAGTTAACTACCCTCTTAAGGAACATAGCATATTAAAGGAACTGGCACAATACACTCCTGTTTCACGACCAAATGCATGAATTAATCACAAAATCTTAAAAAAATTGTGGAAAGGTTGTTGCAATTGCCTTATTGGTAATTATAGTATAGTGGATATTTGAAATCCAACATTCAGACGTCATCTCAAACATCCTTTATACGAAACGTTAATAGGAGGCTACTATGGCATTGGCAGAGGTCATCCAATATGAGGGCGACAACAAGACCTTCATCTGGAAGCATCCACGCGGAGAGTTCAATTGGGGCAGCCAACTGATAGTCCATGAATCGCAGGAGGCGGTCTTCTTCATGAACGGGCAGGCACTGGACAGCTTTGGTCCGGGGCGCCATTTGCTGACAACGCAGAACATGCCTGTCGCAAGCAGTTTCTTCAACAAGGCCACCGACGACCAGTCGCCGTTCCATTGCGAGGTGTATTTCATCAACAAGACGGAGCAGATGGCGATTACATGGGGGACCAGCACAAAAATGGAGTATGTCGAGCCGACTTATGGCTTCCCCATCCAGATTGGCGCCTGCGGCGAAATGAACCTGCGCATCGATGATGGCAGAAAACTCCTGATCAAGGTTGTTGGGACGGAGCACGGCATCACGCAGAGCCAGCTTGTCCAGAAGTTCCGCGCCTTCCTGATGACGAAGGTGAAGCCCTATATCGTCACCCTCATCCGTGAGAACAACCTGAATATCTTCCAGATTGACGAGCACCTGCAGGCCATGTCCGAAGCACTTCATGAGGCGCTGAAGGGGGATTTCACAGAATACGGTGTTGCCCTGGAGAAGTTCTTCCTGACCACGATTCTCAAGCCAGAGGAGGACAAGAACTACCAGCGCTTCAAGGCACTCCATTTTCGGCAGTATGCGGATGTCGCGGAGGCGAGGCTACGGCAGCAAGTCGGCATCATCGACCAGCAGACCGCGGCCCAGAGAATGGTCATCGAGGCCCAGGGCCTTGCGCAGAAGCGGTCGCTGGAAGGCTACTCCTACAAGGACGAACGTGGCTTTGACGTTGCGGAGCGACTGGCCTCCAACCAGGCTGTCGGCCAGTTCACGAACATGGGCATCGGGATGGGGATGATTTCAGGCATCGGTAACTCCGTCGGCAGCCAGGTTGGTTCGATGGTCCAGGGGGCGCTGAACGGCAATCCGCAGGCATCTCAGGCGGCAGCACCGCCAGCACCACCAGCACCGCCTGCGCTGGTTTGCGCCAAGTGCGGCGCCCAGCTTCCGCCCAATGCGAAGTTCTGCCTGGAGTGCGGTGAAAAACTCTCTTGAACAACAGTAAAAGGAGGCTACGATGAACTCATACCAGAAACGGATAGTAGCGGCGGCGATTGTCGGCATCGCCATCGTGACGGCTGTTTACGTCCCCATTCAGAAAGACATGGTCGTGCATACGGCATACGGTTCCCTGTTGCTTGCCATCATCCTGTCGGGTGTATCGTTATGGCAGTTGACAAAGACTTCGGCGCAGGACTATATAACCAGCGTGGCGTTCCCTTTGGTGCTGCAAGGGTACCTGGGGCTGACTATCATCCTGGCGGTGTTGTTTGTCGCGCTGGATTTGGCGGGTGTCTGGTCGATACCCTATTTGTGGTACATTGCCCTGCAGTTGGTCATCACTGGCATGACGGCCTTGAAGGTGCTGACGATTGGCGCGGCGCAGGA
>JAFTAC010000029.1 GCA_017458805.1 Victivallales bacterium
CAAACCTCACTCCAGGCGCAGAATACGAATATCAGGTGATTGCCGTCCATCCAGATACCTTCCTCCCTGTCACCCTCTCCCCCATCTACACTTTCACCGTCCCTGGTGATACCAAGCAAGCCTACTCCTTCTTCTTCACGGCAGACCTGCAGTTCAGTCTGGACAAGCAGCACGAAATCCTCGGCAAGATGCTCGACGCCGCCGACGCCGAATCCTGCGACTTCTTCATCCTCGGCGGCGACGTCAACAGCGCCTTCCTACCAGCAGACGTCATCCATGGCCCCTTTGCGCAACTCTGCGAACACGGAGCCGCCTCCAAGCCCATCCTCTACCTGCGCGGAAACCATGAGCTGCGCGGCAACTGGGGCGACCAGTTCCTCGACTACTTCGCCTCGGGCATCGGCACTACCTACGACCTGCTCCGCCTTGGCGACACCGCCTTCCTCATGGTCGATTCATGGGAGGACAAGGTTGCACACTCCCCAGGCCACATCTACTGCCAGTGGAACCTCGACGACCTCTTCTACCAGCAGGAAACCGAGTGGTTCAACCAGGCCATGAAAGACCCCAGGTGGACCGAGGCCGCCCGCCGAATCGTTGTCTGCCACGGCGCCCCCTACTCGCACCACGCCTCCTACCGCTCCATACCCCTTTTCATGCAACGCCTCACCGACCCCTATTTCGAAGGCGACAACCCACTGGTACCCATCAACATGTGGCTCACGGGACATGTCCACGCCCACATGCGTACCATCCCCAAAACCACGCAAATCGCCGCAACGGAAACTCCCGACACCCCCATGAAGGACGGTCGCACCTATACCTACCCCGTCCTCACCGTCGCAGGTCCTGGAAGACGTTCCACGCAGGCCAGTTGCTTCCGCATCGACGCAGACCCCGACGGCTTCACCGTCCGCGCATGGGATGAGAAGGGCAATCTCCTGGAGCACATCCGCTATGCCAACGACAAGTCCTGCCAGGAAATCCTCGCCCTCCCCTACTTCGACGCGCCTGCAAAGTAATCGTACGCATTAGCGCACAATTCAGGGGGCGCGGGGGGCGTTAGCCCCCCGTCCTTTGTCTAGCCCTACCCCAGGCTTTTTTGGGTACGAAGGCTCCAGGCAAATGGTGTACCTCCACCAGCCGTCCCCGCTCAAACTGCACCTCCACGATGTCATAGCGGCAGGTCAGCTTCGGCTTGCCAATGGTGCGGAGGTATCCCCGCGAGGCCCTGATGATATTGCGCTGCTTGGTGGAATTGACCGCCTCCGCTGGACGGTGCCATCCACGCCGCCCTCTGGTTTTCACCTCCACGAAGCAGAGCACCACGCCATCGCGGCAGACCAGGTCAATCTCATCCCGCTTGTAGCGGAAGTTTCGTACCAGACATTCCATCCCTCGTTCCTCCAGTACATGCCTGGCGATGCTCTCCCCTAGTCTCCCCAGTCGCCGACGCTCCGCCTGAATGCGCTGCATTCTAGTTTTCTTCCAGAAGAACATGCCCTCTCACCTCACGGGAAATGGAATCGTTCCCGCCTCAAGCGCTCCGTTCTGCCATTCGATGTTCCAGGGCACCGTAAAGCTCCTGCAGGGCGCCACGATGAAATCACGGAGTTCAAGCCACTCCAGATGCCCGTCAAGAAACGTGACGTTCATGCGGTTGTTATGGCGATTCGGCCCCTCGGCTCCGCTGTCCCAGTCCAAATCCAGCTCCTCCATCAGGTTCTCCCAGTTGTTGGCTCCGTAGATGACGCACTGGTCGCCGCTGTCAAACACGAGATAGTTGCGCGCAGGTCGCGAAAACGAGCAGATTGGCCCGCGGTTCGCCTGCGTCCCGTCAAAGTTCCATCCGTAGTTGCCGTCGTAGAGATGGAGCGCCTCCTGAGTCGCCTCTGGCTCCCCCTGGGGACTGGTCGGGCAGTCCAGAACCATCGTGTCCTGATAATATGGCAAGGTGTAGTATGACCAGTTGGTCCCGCCGTGAAGATACTTGCTGCTCGTCACGTATGGAGGCAGACGCATCCTGTGGTCTGCGGCGTACATCTGGAACGCCATCCCCAGCTGGCGCAGGTTCCCCATGCACGTTGTCTGCTGCGCCCTCCCCTGCGCCTTAACCAGTCCAGGCAGCACCATCGACAGCAGAATCATCACCACAGTCACGACCACCAGCAGCTCCATCAGCGTAAAACCTTGCTTTCTTCTCATTCGATAGCCACCACGCATTGCTTACCTCCTTGCTTTTGCGATTTAATGCCTTATTCTACTAGAACAAGACAATTATATTGCATCTGATGAACTTATCAAATGAAGTTTTAGAGATTCAAAAAGTCGCCTTATTTTATTATAACGTCTTGAAGAAAGTAACTATAAAAAGGTTGAATTTTCACTGACTTAGGCTATTGTATATGTAGTTAGAACGCCATGCAAAAGCGCGGCGCATCCCCCATCCACCCCAAAAACAAGAGACACTCATGCCCTCCCCCAAATACTGCATAATCCTGGCTGCTGGTAAAGGCACCCGCATGAAATCAGACCTGACACCCAAAGTCTGCTTCGAGGTGAACGGCGTGCCCGCCATCCTCCGTGCCATGCGCACCTACAAGGGCACGGGCATCCCGCAATTCATCGTGGTCATAGGCGGCACCCTGACGGGAAAGGTGATGGAGACCGTCAACTCCGAGTTCTCGAATGTCGTATTTGCCTATCAGCACGAGCAGAACGGCACCGCTGGCGCAGTCGATTGCGCCGTGAAAAGCCTCCCCTCCATCCCCGATGACGAAGACATCCTCATCGTCGCTGGCGACCGCCTCATCGACAGCGGTGTTCTAGAGCAGTTCTACGACAACTACTACTCCAGCCAGGCCCTCTTCTCCCTCCTCTCCCTTGAAATTTCCGCCCCCAGTTCCTCTGGACGCATCCTCCTCGACAAGCACGGCACTCCACTCGCCATCGTCGAAATGGCGGACATCCGCCAGCGACGCGCCTTCACCAGGCTCCAGCAGGCAGTCCAAAAGGGCGAAAGAAGCCGCCAGATTCTCTTTAACCTCCTCTGCACCACCTTCTTCCCCGCCGAGACCTCTCCCGATGAAACCAAGGGGCGCAAAGCCTTCGGTTCCCTCTGGGAGACCCTAGCAACGGGCACCGATACCATTGACGATGCAACCATCCAATTGCTCAATCAGGCCCCGACAGGCTTCGAGTTCGAGACGCCTGACGGCCCCATCGCCTTCTCCCCCGACCAGGCCGAGGCCTCGCCCCTCCGCAACGTCTCCGTCTATCTCATCAAATGCGGTGTTCTGCGAAGCGTCATCAACAGCCTCTCATGCGACAATGCGCAAAAGGAAATCTACCTCTCCGACCTGTTGAACGCGGTTTACCGTGCCAACCTCCACCAGAACGCCGCCGCCACCACACTCTTCAAGGTCAAGGACTCCACCAAAATCCTCGGCTTCAACAATCCCTCCGAGCTGCTGGAAGTGGAGAAGACCCTGACAAACGCGCAGAACCTCCACGAATGCACGCCTGGCCTCCTCCACACGCTCCCCGAATGGAACGCCATCTTCGACGAAGCATGCACACCTGGCACCCACGGACACGCTGTCATGCAGGGCATCTATGGTGACAGCCCTGACATCATCCAGCGCCAGGTCTGCGAGATGAAGAAAATCGCCGCAGCCGCCGAGAAGCACTTCAAGCCAGGCACCCCGCTCATGTTCGTCCGCGCGCCTGGGCGCCTCAACGCCATGGGACGCCACATCGACCACCAAGGCGGAAACTGCAACCTCATGACCATCAGTTTCGAGACGATGATGTTCGTAGCCCCGCGCAACGACGACATGGT
Source organism: Victivallales bacterium (assembly GCA_017458805.1). GTDB lineage: Bacteria > Verrucomicrobiota > Lentisphaeria > Oligosphaerales > Oligosphaeraceae > RGIG3456. The sequence goes on from JAFTAC010000029.1 coordinate 3,842, forward strand.
CACCATGGTCCACTGCGACCCAGCAGACTACCCATCCGCCTCCTTCAGAATCAGCGAGCTGCTTGCCGACCTGCCATGGGACGACTGGGGCACCCTCATCGGCAGCCAGAAGCTCGCCAATATCATCAAGGAGAGCGGCGGCATTGGCTGGACGGACTACATCAAGGCCGCCATCCTGCGCATCCAGAAGCAGTTCACGGGAGCCATGCTACGGGGCATGGACATGCTGGTTCACGGCAACATCCCGCAGGCCGCTGGCCTCTCCTCCTCCTCCAGCCTCGTCGTCTGCGCAACCGATGCAACCATCAACATCAACGGCATCTCCACCTTCCCCAAGCAGTTCATCACGCTCTGCGGCGAAGGCGAGTGGTATGTCGGCACCCACGGCGGCAGCGCCGACCACGCAGCCGTGAAGATGGGCGCGTGCGGCTCCATCGTCAAGGTGCGCTTCTTCGACTTCGACGTGGAGGAAATCGTCCCCTTCCCAGAAGGCTACTCCATGCTCGTCTGCGATTCAGGCATCAAGGCACGCAAATCCTCCAACGCCAAGGACCAATACAACCACCGCGTCGCTTGCTACCGCATCGGACTGGAGCTCATCCGCAAATTCTGCCCCCAGTATGCCCCCATCCTGAAGCATCTGCGCGACGTCAACACCACAACCCTCAACCTCCCCCTGCGCGACATCTACAAAATCCTCCTGCGCCTCCCCGAAAACCCGACCCGCACTGAAGTCGAGCAACTACTTCCCGATGTCGATTTGTCCCGTGCCTTCAGCGGCCATGACAGCACGCCCGACAGGAAATACCCTGTCCGTGGCGTCGTGCTCTATGGCCTTGGTGAAATGAGGCGAGCCGCAAAGCTCGCTGAAGCCTTCAAGCGCAACGACCTCGCCACCGTCGGCAAGATGTTCCAATTCTCCCATGACGGCGACCGCGTTGTAAGCTATGACAAGAACTGGAACCCCACGCCCTTCATGCCCAACACGGGCAACAGCTACATCCTCGCCCTGCTAGACGACCTTGACAGCGGCGATGTGGAACGCGTCACACGGGCGCAACTTGAGTGGCAGACAGGCGCCTACGCCTGCTCCATCCCTGAAATCGACAAGATGGTGGATATCGCCCAGCGCACGCCTGGCGTCATCGGTGCACAGCTCGCTGGTGCAGGTCTCGGCGGCTGCATGATGATTCTCACCCAAAACGACGCCGTTGATGCCGTCTACGACAACCTCGAAAAACTCTACTACGCACCCGCCAACCGTCCGCCACGCATATTGAAATGCAAGCCCGTAGCGGGCGCAGCCCCCATCATGCTTTAACTATCTACCTGGGATTCTATCTCTCCGCACCGTTCATCTCCTCCAGAGAGTTGAACCGCTGAATCCCCTTGTCCTTGAAGCGGAAGATGGAGTTGCACCCTTTGACGGTAGTAAGGCGGTGCGCCACGATGATGAGCGTGTGGGTGCCGCGCAGGGTCTCGATAGCGGACATGACGGCGGCCTCCGTTTCGTTGTCCAGCGCGGAGGTGGCCTCGTCGAAGACCAGCACGGATGGGTTGCGGTAGAGGGCGCGGGCGATGCCTATTCGCTGGCGCTGCCCGCCTGAAAGGCGTGTCCCGCGCTCGCCGATGACCGTATCCTCCTTGTCGGGCAGCGTGGCGATGAACTCCTCCAGGCTGGCGGCACGAATGGCACGCTGCAAAGCAGTCTCATCGACTTCACTGCGTTCGAAGCACATCGTGATATTGGCTCGAATGGTGTCGTCAAAGAGGTAGATATCCTGCGGCACAAAGCCGATGTTGCTGCGCCAGCCGCCTAGGTTGGCAAAAATGTCCTGCCCGTCGGCAAGAATACGCCCTTCCGTCGGCTGAAAGAGCCCCAGCAGCAGTTCTGCCATGGTGGTTTTGCCAGAGCCCGTGGCCCCCACGAAGGCGACGGAGCTGCCACGCTGGATGTCAAAGGAGACGTTCTCCAGCACCTTCTCGGTCGCATCAGGGTAGGCGAAGGTGAGGTTCTGTACGGTGATTTTCTCATTCAAGGGAAGCGGTGTCGTGCGCACGTTGGCATGCTGCTCCAAGGCGCCGCTCTCCTCCAGCTGGCGAATATGGGAGGCCAGTTCGGCAAGAACAGGGGAGTTGTAGCGGATGTTCGTGAACTGGAGCATCAACTCCGTCATGCAGCCCTTCAGGCGTGCCAGGCAGACTGCCAGAAGCGAAAGAACGGGCGCCACTTCCTGCACACGCCGCCCCCGAAGAAGCAGAAAGCTCATGGCACCCAGAAGCACCAGCACTGTCAGCAGCTCCATAACAGGCCATACGCTTCGCTGGATGGTGTTGAGCTGGCGCACCTTGGCGGCTATTTGCTCCAGTCTCCTGTGCAGACGCGATACAAACAGGTCGCGATTGCCCGCTATCGCCACGTCGCGGTAGATGCCGACGCCCTCGGCTATGACTTTGGAGGCCTCCTGGCGCGCCTCGTAGCTTTGCTCGCCCAGCACCTTCATCCGCTTGTTGGAGGCAAGCATAAACATTGATGTCAAAAGGCCGAGAATAAGAAACGAGCCAAGCGAAACAGCGGGGTCGTTGATGACTAGCAACGCCAGAACCGTCAGGATGATGACGCTGTTTTTCAGAAAATTGAGGATATGGTCCAAGAGGCCGATAATCAGGCGGTCGCACTCGCCAAGCACACTCTCCAGAATCTGACCTGAATTGTATGTGCGGAAAAGCGGGTAGGACGTGTTCAGGACGGCTTTGAAGTAGCGTGATGCCAGCGCGATGCGTCGGTTGCCAAGCAGACGTTCCTGCATCCAGGCGCAGAACATCACGTAGAGGGTCCGCAGAACGAACAGCAAGATGAGCAGAATCCCGCAGAATACCACCGTTTTTTCGATGCTTGCGCCATCCCATGCGGTTATCCAGTTCAGCCGCCCCACAATATGTCGGTTGATGAAATCCAATGCCTCCTGCTGCCCCATGACCGCCGCAACGAACAACGGCACAGCCCCCAGCGACAGCATCTCGATGAAACTGCACCCCAGAAGCAGCAGCACCAGCAGCGCAAAGCGCATGCGGTCGGTCTGGTTGAAAAGGAAGCAGAAATCGCGCAATTTCATATCACACCTCCAGTGCCTCCAGTTCCTGAATCACCTGTTCGGGCAGTATCTCACGCAGGCAGAAATAGGGCTTCTCACTGCGCGAACAGGTACGCTGGAAGCAGGGTCTGCACTCCGCAGGGGAGATTATCAGCCGCCACGATGCCCCGATGGGGCCCGTGGCCGTGGGGTCCGTGGAGCCGAAGACCGCGACGCCACGCGTCCCCACCGCAGCCGCCAGATGCATCGCGCCTGAATCATTCGCCACGGCAAAACGCGCCTTCGCCAGCACCGCCATCAGCTCTGTGAGATTCGTGCGACCAGCCAAATCCAGCGAGCCTGGCAGCTGCGCAGAGAGTTCCTTTGTCACGGCCATCTCCGACTTGGTACCGACGAAAACCACCCTGCCGCCGTGGGCGAGGTGCCATTTTGCAACGGCAAGGTAGTGTTCGGCAGGCCACTGCTTGGCGGGACCAAAGGCGGCCCCTGGCGCAACGGCCAGCCAGTCATCCCCCTCCATGCCCAGTTTCTGCGCTAGCTCTGGTTCTGTCTTCAGGGAAGGATAGGCAGTCGTATAGTCGATTTTGCCGAGGGAGGCGGCCAGGTCCAAGTAGTAGGAAAGCTGATGGAAACCTGCGCTTCCCTTGGAGCGCGGCCATTCAGGGAGGCGATGGGTCAGGAGCAGTGAGCGGAAGCGCCCTGCCCTGCCCACGCGGTGGCGGATGCGGCAGTGGTACACGTCCATCGCCGAACCAAAGGAATTTGGAAAGACCACCGCCGTCCCCACGCAAAGGCTGTTAACATTTCGTATCTCCTCCGCCGAAATGCGCTTTTCCTTCATGCCGATCGCGCAGGAGACCCAGGGGCACGCCTCCCAAAGCGGCACAAGGAAATTCGGGCAAAGCACGAAGAAACCGCAGCTTTTTGGAAGCAGACGGCTCATCTGATAGGCAGCGGGCAGCGTCATCAGGGCGTCACCCAGCCAGTTGGTCGAGCGCAGCAGCAGGCCGTTGCTCCAGGTCAACTCGAAGGGTTCGCGTTCCGCCAACTTTATGATTTTCGGTGTATATAGCATAGTTATCTCAAACCAATCCTGCGGCGCGCCCACCAGAGAAGCGAGGCGCACAGCGCAAAAAGAAGGTACGGGAGCCAATGAGATGAGAGGGGCATCGTCTCGGTTTTCATCGGCAATTCAGGGGAGACGGGCAGCGATTTCAGGGTGCTGTAATCCTGCAGTGGCAGGAACTGGCCGCCCGTAATGCGTGCCATGTCCCGAAGCAGCGCCTCGTTATAGGAGACGTCGTCCGCCTCCACGCCCGTCTGCCTGGCCACAAATGCCGTCTGCGCGTGAAGGGTGCGTTCGGGAAGGCGTATCTCGTATTCCACCTTGTATTCGCCAGGTATAGAGGGTACGAAGAAGGCGTTGTAGCGCCCCTCCTCCTCCCAAAGCGGATTCAGTGCGACCAGTTGCTCACTGCCATCTGGCACAATAACGGTAGCGTTCACCACCGCATTCGGCGATGGCAGAAAGTCATCGCCAGTCGCCGCCAAATCCAGTCGGTACTCCTCGCCGACCACGGCCCCACGGCTGTCCGACAGCAGGCGCACACGGGGCTTTCCCATCTCGGAAAGCCACAGGATGAGAGACTTCCAGAAGCTCTGATGCGCCATCTGGTGCTCCTTCGTCATCCCCCACCGCCAGGTGCTTTCCAGCGCAGAGTAGGCCACGCGACCCGCGCCATACGCAATGCCGCACACGACAGGCGCCGTATCGGCGGCGTCGCCCAAACGCAAATCTAACGCGGACCGCGAGGCGGATTTCACCTCCTGCGGCATGAACAGCGGTGTGCCAGCTGCCAAGGGCACGCCCTTCGCGCTCACCAGAGTGCTTGCCAGTTCGTCGCCGAAGATGAACTCGCCAGAGGAGGCGACCCGCGCCTGACGGCGCACCATCCCCAGCTTCGTCACACGAACTGGCAGAAGCTCCAGCAGCTCCGGGGGCAGCAGTTCCACGGGACCGCGCACAAACAGACCGCCGCCCTTGTTCTCCACAAATGAACGCAAGGCGGACACGCCCTCCTTGGATAGCTCGAAGGCCGCGCGCGTGTCCAGCACAACAGCATCGTAGTCGTCGTAGAACTCGGTGGTGTTCGGGAAGCCCCTTGTCAGCTTCTGTTGCTCCTCGGAGATGTTTGTCCTCGCAAACTTATCCTTTGCCAGCATCGTGATGACGGAAAGCTCGAACTGCTCGTTGTCCGCCAGGGCCTGATTGACGAAGCGCTGCTCCCAGTCCAGTCCTCCCAGCAGAAAAAGCACCTTGAAGACAGGCGGGGCCTTCACCTCCACGCTGGCATAGTCCAAATCATTGTCCGCCCGGGCGTCCCCCTCCAGATGAGGCATGCGCACCTGGTAGGTCTTGAATCCCTCCAAGTGCGGAACAACCTCGAAGAGAGCCTCGGCCTTGGCATTCGGGGCAACGGCGACGCGGCGCGTCTCCAGCGCATTTTCACCGTCCATTAAAGCGACCTCCACCTCCTTTTCCATAGGGAACGCGTTGGAAACAACCGCTTTGATTGCAAGCTTGCTGTCCCGCATGACAGAGGAAGTGTCCACTGCGCATTTCACGGAGAGATCCCATGGGAGCCCCTCCTTGCCGACTCCAATGCAAGTCAAAGGTATCTTTCTCGCCTGGAGCGACTTGGCGACCTCGACAGGCGAACTGCCCGCATTGCTTCGGCCATCGGAGAAGAGCAGGATGCTGGCGACTGGAGCCGTGTTTTCGGCCTCGGCAAGAATGCTCCGCAGGACATCGCCGATAGGCGTTGCGCCAGGCAGGGAGGTGCCATTTGCCAGCGAAAACGGCGAATCGCCCTGATACTTGTGTTCTGTGGAGAAGGCAAATGCCTCCGCGCGCCCTTGCTTGAGAAACGCATTTAGTTCGGGCGAGGTGCCGCGCAGAGCATCGTTCAGCAACTCCAGACGGCTCTTTGGGTTGCCACTGTCGTGAACCGTCATGCTGCCTGAGTTGTCCGCCAGCAGGATGATGCGGCTGTTTCCCACCTCGGGCGTCACCTTCTTCAAGACTGGATTCGCGAGGAAAAGCGTGGCCAGCAGAATCACGCCCGCCTCCAGTCCAGCCATGAACAGCCGATAGCCACGATGGACCTTCGCTGCATTGCGCCGAAAGTCCCATGCCGCCAGCAGAGCCGCCAGCAACGCCCAGAGGCCAATCAACATCAATGGCAGGACTGGCTCAAAATGTGAAAAGGAAAAATGCATAAATACTACCGGTCCCCCCTTCTCTTCAAAGAGTCCAGCAACTGCCGAACCCCCTCTTCAGGGGAGACCGCAGGCTTGTAGCCAAAATCATGTTCAGCGCGTGCGCACGAAAAACTGTGGGAACGCCCCAGCTGGTCGGCGACAAAGCGCGTCAGCTGCGGCACCCCCGTGCCTGGCAGCCAATGCACCAATTCGTTCAGCCACCCCACAAAATGCAGCAGACGACGGCTGACATGGCGAGTGACCGTTGGACGCCCCGTGCCTTCCAACAGGTTATTTATCCACTCCCAAAGGCGCACTGGCTCTCTGTCGTTCACAAAATAGGCCTTCCCTGCGCACTTCGCCTGGCCAGCCAGCTCCTTCGCCGCCAGCCAATGCCCCTCCGCCGCATTCTCGACATGAGTGATGGATACAACATTCAAGCCGTCCCCCACGATGGCCAGCTTCCCCGCATCCGCCAATTGCAGAATACGCGGGATGATGTGCGGTTCACCTACGCCCCACATCAGGTGCGGACGTATCGCGCAGGCGCGCAATTCAAGGCTGTTTGCCTTCAGCACCAATTGCTCGGCCATAGCCTTGGTTTCAGGATAAGGCGAGAGGTACCGTTGCACGTATGGCAGCTCCTCATCCCCCATCACTATATCCTTCTGCCCGACAACCACGCTGGGCGTGCTCGTATAGACCAGCCGCTTCACGCCGCATTTCTGGCAGGCTGCAAGCACATTCCTCGTGCCTGTGACATTCACGTCGTAGTAGGGCTGCCACCCCTTCACGATGTCGCAGATGGCGATGGTGTGGAAAACCGTGCCACAGCCCTCGCATGCGCGTTCCAGCGCGGAAACATCCAGGATGTTCCCCTGCACGCACTCCACCCCCAGAACCTCCAGTTCTGGGTAGTTCTTCCGCGAAAACGAGCGCACAGAACACCCTTCGCGCAGCAGTCTTTTGACCAGCGCGCGTCCAAGGAAGCCACCGCCTCCAAGCACCAGGTATCTGTCTTTTGTCGTTTGCATCGTGTGTAATCCTATATTCCCCCTTAATATACCGCATAAAATGAACTTGTCTCATTGGAAGTTGAAAACATTTAGATTATATTAGTATTTTGTTTTATCTAGAGATTCTAGAGATTCTAGAGATTCTATA
>JAFTAC010000254.1 GCA_017458805.1 Victivallales bacterium
AATACGAGAACCCAAAGGCCGTCGATGAGACGCTTGAACGCCTTGGCACGGACTACGTGGATTTGCTCTTCATCCACCAGCCTGCGGGGACCTGGCTCGCTGGCTACCGCCAGCTGGAGAAGGCGCTGCGGGACGGCAAGGCAAAATCCATCGGCATCTCCAACTTCGAGGGGAAGTACATCGCCGAACTGGAAGGCAAATGGGAGCTGCCCCCGCAGTTCATCCAGGTCGAGGCGCACCCCTATTTCACGCAGCAGGAACTCCGCAAGACGCTTGACAGGCACGGCATCCGCCTGATGAGCTGGTATCCGCTGGGCCACGGCGACAAGTCGATGCTGCAGGAGCCGATTTTCGCAGAAATCGGAAAAGCGCATGGCAAGACGCCTGCTCAGGTCATCCTCCGCTGGCATACGCAAATGGGCTTCGTGGTGATTCCTGGCAGCCGAAATGTCGCGCACATCAAGGACAACCTCGACATCCTCGACTTCACGCTCTCCGAGCAGGAGATGGCTCAGATTGCCACCCTGGACAAGGGGGTGCGCTACTACCATCGCACGGACGAGCAGCTCGTCCAGGTTGCCGCCTGGAAGCCACAATACGAACCAGGCGATTGCACCTCGCTATAATCAGTGTATATTATGTATATGCTATGTTCCCCACAAGGGTAGTTTTTTTACCACAGATTACATTCGTAGGAATAAAAGCAAATGAAGATTGGAACTGTTGATGGTGGTTTCACAAGCATTTACGGCGACAAGGAAGGGCTGCGGAGGTTGCGTGCCCTGGGCTTTGAATGCCTTGATGTAAATGGCTTCGTCAATACAGAGCAGGAGCTTTTCAAGCTTAGCGACAGCGACTATGAAAAGCGCCTGAAGGAACTGCGCAGAAAAATAGAAGACGCAGGTCTGGAAATCAGCCAGACGCACGGTCCCTGGCGGTGGCCTCCGCGGGATTTCACCGAGGAAGACCGTGCGGAACGCTTCGAGAAGATGACGAAATCCATACTTGGCACTTTCCTGCTTGGCTGCAAAAACTTCGTCATCCACCCCATCATCCCTTTCACAACAAACGATGAAGCCCATGCGAAGGATACCTGGGAGATGAACCTGGAGTTTTTCGGTCGCCTTCTTGAGGTCGCCCGACAGAACGATGTGGTTATATGCTTCGAAAACATGCCCTGGAAGACTTTTTCCATCGCCTCGCCAGAAGCGATAGTGCGCTTCGCCAAGCAAATGGACAGCCCCTGGTTCAAGGTATGCCTGGACACAGGCCATTCCCTGACGCTGGGCATCCAGCCCGCCGACGCCGTCCGCCAAGTCGGGAAAGAGTATCTACAAGTGCTTCACGTCCATGATAATAACGGAGTCAACGACTTCCACTGGCTGCCCTACAACGGCATCGGCAATTGGGAGGAGTTCACAAAAGCCCTGCTGGAGATTGGCTTTGATGGCGCGCTCTCCCTGGAGGCAAGCCTCTCCAGGAGGCTGCCCGTGGACATCCGCGACAACGCAGAACGCTACCTATTCCAAATCGCCGCCAAACTGGCCAATAGGCTGTAAAAAGGAGAACTACTAATGGGACTATTACCGAACATCGTAACCAAGAAAGTGGAAGCCAGGCCACGCGAGGTCATGGTGAACATCATCGGGAACGACCTGGCTGTCGCCAACGGAAACACCGATGTTGACAAGATGATACAGTACTGGCTCAAAGACATCAAGCTCTGCGAGAACACAAGGCCCGACCTTATCGTCCTGCCCGAAATCTGCGACATCTACCACGACCTTCTCGGCATACCAGGCGACGCCGACGCAAAAAAACGGCGCGACGACTGGCTGGACAAGCGCGGCAACAAAATACTGGACGCATTCCGCGAATACGCCAGCGCACACCACACCTACATCGTCTATCCCACCTATCGTGACCGAGGCAACGGACATGTCTCCAACTGCTCGTTGCTCATCGACCGAGAAGGCGATGTAATTGCCTGCTACGACAAGGTCTATCCAACTGTAGGCGACATTGAAAAAGGGGCCATACCAGGTACAAAGCCTGTCATCGCGCAGACCGACTTCGGCACGATGGGCTTCGCCATCTGCTTTGATCTCAACTTCTGGGACTTGCTCGACTCCTACGCACCGCTCCGTCCGAATGTGATGGCCTTCAGCAGCTACTACCATGGCAACCTTATGCAGGCAACCTGGGCCTACCGCTGCCAGTCATACTTCCTGGGGGCCACCATCGGAACCCTTGAGAAGAACATCGTGCTGCCCGATGGCACCGTCCGCGACGCCATCCACAGCTTCTGCACCTACCTCGTGGGCACCATCAACACCAACTACAAGATCGTCCATATCGACTGCAACAGGCAGCGCGTCAAAGACGCCTTCGCCAAATACGGGCGCAAGCTCACCGTACACAACAACAACGACCTGGGTGTGCTTCTGCTCATCTCCAACGACCCAGACCTCCCCGTCGGAACCATCATCCAAGAATTCGGCATAGAGACCTGGGACGAATACTACGCCCGCAGCACACAGGCTCGCCTGAATGCCCTGAAGTAACCTGTCCTGTGCGCCGCGCGCAAGCGCGGCGGCCTGGTGGGGCATCCTGAGTGCATGGCGCGTGGCCATGCACGCTTGCGGAGCTGGCGCGGCGAAACCGCCGGCTTCTCGCCGGCGGCACACGACTACCCAAAGAGCCGGTTCAGCTGTCCCCTCATGTCCAGGCCCTTGT
>JAFTAC010000255.1 GCA_017458805.1 Victivallales bacterium
TACGGAGTGAGCGACTTCGCGAACATGCGTGGCCGGAATGGCTACTATGTTGACAACACCTGGGGCATCCCGCTTCTGGAGGCGCTGCCGTACCAGATGTTCCTTCGCCCGCGCCGCTTCGGCAAAAGCCTGCTGCTGAGCATACTGAACTACTACTATGATTTGAACAGCACGGACCGCTTTGACGAGCTGTTTGGCGGCACCTGGATACATGAGCATCCCACGCCCAGCCGTGGTCAGTATATGATACTGCATTTTGACTTCTCGAAAGTCAGCGGAGAAACAGTGGAGGACATGCAGAGGAGCTTCGAGGAGAAATGCAAGATTGCAATAGATGGCTTTCGCGAGGCATACAAGGACTACATCCCTGAAAATCTCCAGGAGGAAATGGCGAAGCAAGCCACATTCAGCGCTGAACTGGACATACTGACCACCAGGCTGCCTCTTACATCAGACAAGAAAATCTACATCATGGTTGACGAGTATGACAACTTCTCCAACAGGATTCTTGCGCAGTCAGGCTCCGAGGCATACCGCACACTCACGCACGGCACAGGCTTCTTCAAGAGCTTCTTCGCACTGCTGAAGGCGCAGAACAAGGTAATAACAAACATACTGCTTACAGGCGTCTCGCCGATGACGCTGGACGATGTGACGAGCGGCTTTAACATAGCAGAGAACATATCCCAGGATTCGCAGCTGTCAACGCTCTGCGGCTTCACCCACAAGGACATACGTCAGGCATTCGACTACTATGCGGAGGCGGGGCGTTTCCCGATGGACCGCGAGCAGGCGTTCCAGCTGGTCACCGACTGGTATGACCACTACAGGTTCTCGGAGGACAACGGCGAGCAGGTATGCAATCCAGTCCTCCTGCTGGGCTTTCTTAGGCGCAGCATGGCGGACAAGCACTTCCCCCGCGACATGGTGGACGAGAACCTGCGGACGGACTACCACAAGCTGCGCCATGTCGTAACCACCAACGGCAGACTCAACGGAAAATTCGATGCGCTTGAGCAGCTTGTCACCGACGGCAGCATGACGACCAGGCTCATACGCTCCTTCCAGGAGAACACGCTGCACAAGCCCGAGAGCTTCATATCCCTCCTGTTCTACTACGGCATGGTGACGATAGGGGAGGCGGACTTCGACGGCGTGACGCTGACAATCCCCAACCAGCTGATGCGCCAGTTCACGGCGGACTTCCTGCTCAACGGCTACAGGGATGTCTGCGGCGTGGACCCCAGGGTGGACGAACTGGCCGTCAAGCTTGGCGGCATGGCCAGAAACGGCGTCTGGAGGCCCGCGATCGAATTGGCCGCCAAGGTGCTGAAGGAGACCTTGTGCGCCCGTGACCTGCTGGACGGTGAGAAGGCGGTGCAGGCCTCCCTGGCGGCTCTGCTCTCGTCTGGCAACGCCTTTGATGTGTGCACGGAGCATCGTGCTGGTTTCGGCTTTGCCGACCTGGCGATGGCGCCGCGCCTCATCTCCTTCCCCAGCATCAAGTATGCCGCCTTGATCGAGGTAAAGTACATCAAGAAGGCGGAGAAACTACAGGAAAATGCAAAGGCGGCGCTGCTGTCCGAGGCAAGGGGGCAGCTGGAGCGCTATACGCAGGAGCACCGGCTGGCGGAGGCGTGGCATCTCCCGCCGAAAGGCACCGTAACGCTCATACGCCTGGCACTGGTGTTCCATGGAGAGGAACTGGTTATAGCCGAGGAAATCTGATATTCAAAGGGAATTGCGCTCTAGGCATCTAGTAAAATTAACTAAATAATACCCAATTTGAGGGCAGAAAATGAAATCATCTTGCATTGTCTTTGTGCGACTGGATTTTGAGGGTGGATTGCATGGCTACCGCAATGCCGAATTGGGCATGGATGTTGCTGTGCCTGTTGCGCCCAGCGGCATTGCGCCTGAACGGCGGGAACGCCTGGCGGAAAAACTAAACCAGGCAGATGGCA
>JAFTAC010000256.1 GCA_017458805.1 Victivallales bacterium
AACGGTTGGTCAGGATGCGCTCTTTGGCGAGGATGTAGCCCTCGTGCAGCTCGATGGGCGTGGTGGGGAACATATAGCGTGCGAGCGTGTAGTGCGTGAATGGCTCCACCTGCTGGTGGTAGTAGTAGTAGAGGCAGCCGAAGTCCAGGTGGCGCAGCATGTTGCGATAGCAGTCCAGTTCGTTGCGCTCCGTGATGTGGTCGCCCAGGCCGATGGGGGTGAAGAGATGCACCTGGGTCAAGTTGGAGAGGGAGCCTGTCTCCTCGAACGCAAGGAACTTGTACTTGCGGAAGATGTCCGTCATGGACTTGGTGTAGGGGCCGCCGCCGTTGGCGATGAGCATGATGTTGTTTTCACCCATCCACTTGAGCATCTTGGCACGCCAGGAGAGGGAGAGCAGGGCGACCGATGACTTCAGGCGGGTGATTTCGTGCGTGCGCGGGTTGATGTCGCCTGTGACGCCATCCCACGGCTCGCCGTAGTGGAACTCCAGGGCGCTGTAGGGGAACTCGTCCCAGAAGATGCCGTTGCAGTTCAGCTCCTCGTGGAGGAACTTCAGACGCTTCTCCTGATAATCCGTCCAGTTGGTGCCATCGACGGCGATGAAGAGCGGGAGATTGGGGTTGCGGTAGTCGCCTTGCGTTCCATCGGGCTTCAGCTGCTTCCATTGGTCATAGACACCTTGCTCCATATCGGCCTTGACATCCAGATGCGCATGGAAGTAGTGGAATACCGTGGCGGTCGGCCTAGCCTCCAGTATCTTCTTGTGGAACGCCTTGTGAATGTCTGTCTTGATGTTTCGCAGGAACGCGGTTCCGTGTGCGTTCTCTTTTAACTGTGAGACAGAGCCACAGCTGACATAGTCTGCGCTCTTGCAGTCGAGCCAGCGGCGGATTTCCTCGACAGTGTCGTCTTTGCCGATTCGGTCGTGGTCAGGGCTGAAGGTCTTGACACCTGGCGGGTAGGGAGAAAGAAACGCGAATCCCTTTGCAATGACGTAGTTTACATCCTTGAAACGGCGCATGGCGTTCACCGCATCGTAGTAGTCGGAGGAGGCGGATGGGAAGATGGCGAAGCTCATTTCGACCGTGGCGCCTGGCTTCACCACGAGAATCTCATCGGCCAGACCATATAGCCCCTTGGCGCTGAAGGTCTTGATGTGGACACGGAAGACATCGCTGACGGCGAGAAGAGTCAAGGAACCGCCTTCCTCTGGCACCACCATGACCGTCGAGTTGATGGAGTTCGTGCCAGCCGCACGCTTGGAGTAGATGCGGTTGCCGCACAGCCTGTACTCCTTGACCTTGGGCAGATTGACATACTGGCGGTACATCAGCGGCAGGTTTTCCGCGCCCGTGTTGGTGATGAGGTCGGTGACGACGGCACACTCATCGGCACGTGTCAGGGTGCGCTTCAGCTCGAATCCAGGGGCAGTGGCCGTTAAGCTGTCGCCATTGACGTTGACGGCGGTGAAGCCTTCTGCTGCATCTGCGGTAAACTTCGCCCAGCCTGGGCGCAGGGAGTAGTCGCCCAGAACCGTGTAGGATTGCGTTCCAAGGGAGACCTGGACCGCGCCGCCAGCCGTTAGTTTCGCCTGATAGGGGACAGGTTTGACCTCTTTCGGTGCGATGTCAGGCAATTGCGCCCACAATGCAGTTGCAAACAGTAAGACAACAAGTGTCAAAATGCGATGGTTCATTCGATTCTCCTTTCATATTTAGGGTGTTTTGAGGACGATGCTTTTGAAAACACCCTATATTTTAGCACAAAATCGCAAAAAGGAAAATCTTGTTGACGAAAAAACATGGGATGTTTCAAAGACAGTAATGCCTCACCGACTGATATTGTGCGAATTCCAAGGTCTCATTGATGAATAAACACCTTAGCTTTGGACTGGACAAAAAGCGCCGCAGAGCGGCGCAATCGCCACGTAAGTGGCGAGACAGAGGATAGCCCTGGGTGAGCGCCATAAGGCGCGAACCCAGGGTAGGTGAATCCCCCACGCCATCGCGCCCTGGAAGGGCGCAACGCTGCCGCCGCACAGGCCTCATGCTGTGTTGTTACCGAAGCGGGATGTGGCACCCTTCCAGGGCGAAAAGACAGAAACCGCCGCATCCCCGGGACAAAAAGCGCCGCAGAGCGGCGCAATCGCCACGGAGTGGCGAGACAGAGGATAGCCCTGGGTGAGCGCCAAAGGCGCGAACCCAGGGTAGGTGAATCCCCCACGC
>JAFTAC010000257.1 GCA_017458805.1 Victivallales bacterium
AATTGCTAATTTCGCCAAGCCGTATGGCAAAAGGCGGTTTTTAGATTACATTATAGGATGTAATGGGCGAAGGACGGCCGCTCCACAAGGGGAGGAAAGTCCGGACACCACAGGGCGGAGAGCCCGATTGAAAAGTCGGGTGCCCGAGGGCAACCCTCGGGAAAGGACAGTGCCACAGAAAACATACCGCCGCGCAAGCGGCAAGGGTGAAAAGGCGGTGTAAGAGACCACCGTGCCCGCCTGGAAGGGCAGGCTGCAAGGCAAACCCCTCTCGGTGCAAGGCCAAATAGGGAATTAGGCGCGGCCCGTGCCGTAGCGTCCCCGCAAGGGGATGCAGTAGTTCCGGGTATCGGCTGCTTAGATGAATGGTCGTCTTCCCGTTTCGGCGGGAAACAGAATCCGGCTTACATTCGTCCATTGCATTTGCCGCCGCAAGGCGGTGTTCACGGAAGAGACTGTTGCAAAACCACACAGGCGCAAACGTGCCTGTACTGCGTTTCTGCAACGGCCTCTTGATTACCTGTCAACCACAAAGAAGGCGGTGCTATGCGTATAAACAAGTACCAGGTCGTACATAGCATAAGCGAAGTGATTGCGAAAACCGCAGACCCCTGGACGGGGCTGAAAAAGGTTACAAAGCAGATTTCCGAATATGCGAACAATGCCTGCTGTTCGCTCTTTGCATACAATCGGATCAGCCAGACCATAACCCTCGTGGCCTGCCATGAGCATGAGGACCTCCCCAACATCGGCAACCTCTCGTTCAGCGTGAACCAGGGGCTCACGGGCATTGCCGTCCGCACTGGCAAGATTTTGAATATCGCGGATGAGACCCAGCACAAGGAGAATATGGAGGGGCACTCCCCCGACGCAAGGGTTTACCACGGCTTGCTGATCGTTCCTCTCGTCATTGGAGGCATGACCATCGGGGCCATCGTTCTGGAGCAGATGCCACGGAGGTGCTTCAGCAAGCGAACCTTGGAGATGGTGGAGGAGATTGCCACACCGCTGGCGATGTTCATCATCAACACCATGCTGGCGAAGCAGAACTCCGACATCAACGACGTCTTCGCCATCAAGAACGCCACCCAGAAGCCGAAGCTGGTGCTGGACAGGCCCCTGCGCGGCACCCCCATCACGAAGGGCGTTGTCACAGGCCACGCCGTCGTCATCTCAAGTGTCGATGAGTTCCTAAACTTCAAGCGGCTGCCGCATCCAGTCAACACCACCAAGGAGGCGATTCAGGCCGAGAAGGAGCTCTTCTTCTCCGCCGTGGAAGTCGCCAAGAGGACCTGCCGTAAGACCGCGCAGCAGCTGGAGCAGCTGCTCTCCGAGGCCGACTGCGACATCTTCACCATCCATGCGATGCTGCTGGACGACCCCACCATCCGCAAGAACATCCTCGCACACATCGAGGACGGCCACTCCATCACCACCTCCCTCGCCGCCGCGCTCAAGACCTTCAGCGCTCAGTACATGAAAATCGAGGACGAGTACCTTCGCGAGCGCATCTACGACATCAAGGACATCCTGCTCAACGTGAAGGACGCCGCCGACAACCTGCGGCACATCAAGCCAAACAACAGGGACGAATACCAGTTGCTCGGCGAGAAGAACATTATCGTCGTGGCAAAGGAGCTGCTTCCATCGCAGCTGGTTGCGCTTCCCCTGCGCAACATCACGGGCATCATCTGCGAGGAGGGAGGCAGCACCTCGCACGTCGCCATCCTGGCGCGCGCCTTGCAGAAGACGATGCTCGTCGGCGTCAACGGCATCGCCGACTACGTCGCCCCCAACGACAGCATCCTTCTGGACTGCAACGCGGGGCTCTGCTACCTGAAGCCGAACATCCCGCTGCTGCGGCAGTTCGCTGAATCGCTACGCGTGACGCGCGACAGCAACCGCCAGATGCGCTCCGAGGATGCCCACGGTGTGCAGGATTCAAAGACCAGCGACGGCACCTCCGTCCACTTCGCGGGCAACATCGCGCTCCTGAGCGAACTCTCCGCCATCCACCACTATGGCCTGGAGGAGATCGGGCT
This sequence comes from Victivallales bacterium, assembly GCA_017458805.1. Taxonomy (GTDB): domain Bacteria; phylum Verrucomicrobiota; class Lentisphaeria; order Oligosphaerales; family Oligosphaeraceae; genus RGIG3456. The sequence goes on from JAFTAC010000257.1 coordinate 2,043, forward strand.
CTACCGCACCGAGTTCATGTTCATGATACGCAACGAGTTGCCTACCGAAGAGGAGCAGTTCAACGTGCTGAAGAAGATGGTCACGGGTGCGGGGCATCCCGTCAATGTGCGCCTTCTGGATGCGGGCGGTGACAAGCCGTTGCCCTATATGAACATCTGGGACAAGGAGGAGAACCCCTCGCTGGGCTGGCGCGGCCTGCGCTTCATGCTGTCTCATCCGTCCATCCTCAAGACGCAGCTGCGGGCCATTCTGCGCGCCAGCGCCTTCGGCAAAATCAATATCCTTATCCCGATGGTGGCGGACTTGTTTGACTTCATGGAGGTGAAGAAGGCGGTCACGGAGGTGGAGCAGGAACTCAATGACGCTGGCATTGCGTATGACAAGAACTACAAGCTGGGCATCATGCTCGAAATCCCCTCTGCCATCTCCGCGCTTTCCGACATGCTGCCCTACATTGACTTCGTCAGCATCGGAACGAACGACCTCGTGCAGTTCATGTTTGCGGTCGATCGCGGCAACCCCGCCGTGCGCAAGTGGTACAGGCAGCTTCATCCCGTCATCCTCCAGGCCATCCGCAAGGTCTGCAAGACCATGGCCAAATACCCTGAAAAGAGCCTCTCCATCTGCGGTGAGCTGGCGGGTTCCAAGCACGCCTTCCCCCTGCTGCTCGGTGCAGGTCTCCGCAAGTTCAGCATGACCCCCTCGCGCATCCCCGAACTGCGCGCCATCGTCTCCAAATGGAGTATCCAGGAGTGCGAGAAACTGCTGGACGACGTGCTGGCCAACTGCCACTCGGAAATGGATATCACCGCATATTTGGACAACGCTATATTCCCCAAGAGGGTAGTTAACTAAAGGTTTCTTTTAGAAACCACAGATTACACAGAATACACAGATGTTTTCAGCCGCGTTAAACACGCGGCTGAAAACGGGATATTTATGGGGTACGGCAAAAATGATCCGCGAAGTGCCGCTCAAGCGGCACTTCGCATCTGTGTAATCTGTGTAATCTGTGGTTAAAAAACTACCCTTGTTGGGAACATAGCATTGGACAATACAACAAGGAGCATTAAGGAGCATTTGTAAATGGTAACAGCATTCGTTCTAATCAGTGTCGAGGACAAGCGCGTCCATGAGACGGTGAAGGCCCTGCTTCAGCATAATGGCGTGACGGAAATCCATGTCGTCGCAGGTGAATACGACATGGTCGCCGTCATCCGCGTCCAGGACAACGCCACGCTGGCGAACCTCATCACGGAGAAAATCGTCACGGCACCTGGCGTGGAGCGCACCAAGACGCTTTTCGCGCTGGAGAGCCACTCCCGCTTCGACCTGAATGAAATCTACGGAGAACAATAATAACATGACCCAGGAAACTCTGCGCTACGGCAAAACAGGCTATGTGGCTCTTTTGGGACGTCCCAACACGGGCAAATCCACCCTTCTCAACACGATTCTGAAGCGGCATCTGGCCGCCGTCTCCCCAAAGCCACAAACCACGCGAAAGCATCTGCTGGGCATTTTCACCGACAAGAATGCGCAGATTCTCTTCCTGGACGCGCCTGGCATCCACAAGTGCAAGATCGCCATCGACGATGCGATGGACCGTTCCATTACGCGCGTTCTGGATGACGCCGACATCATCCTCTGCCTCGTTGACCCCACCCGCGAGCCTGGTGAGGAGGACCTCCTTGCCGCCCAGCGCGCCGCCGCCGCGAAGAAACCCTGCATCATCGCCGTCAACAAGATTGACGTGGCGAACGAGGAGGGGATTGCGAAGAGCCTGGCCTTCTACCGCCAGTACCTCCCCGAAGCCGCCACCATCCAAATCGCCGCTGTCGATGAGCAGAAGGTGCAGCCCCTTCTTGCTCTGCTGAAGAAGAGCCTGCCACCGGGGCCGTTCTTGTACGATGAGGACGATTTGACGGATGTCTATGAGCGGGACATCGCCGCCGAGCTCATCCGCGAGACTCTGCTTGAAAAACTGCGCCAGGAGGTGCCTCACGGCATCGCCGTCGTCATCGACAAGTGGGTTGACAAGGGGAACAAAATCTCCATCTCCGCGACCCTTCACATCGAGCGCGAGGGACACAAGGCCATCATCATCGGCCACGGCGGCGAGATGATCAAGTCCATCCGCGTGACGGCTGCGAAGCGCATCGGCGAGTTTGTTCAGGCTCCCATTGTGCTGAGCCTGTTTGTGAAGGTGACCCCCGACTGGCGCAGCAACAAGCGGTTCCTGGCGGAAGTGGGACTGGAGTAGCATCGGGTGTTCCCCGATTTCTCCATAGAGCTTGAAACGCTCCTTGACAGGCACAACTTGCACTGGAAGGAACGTCTGGAGAATTGGCGGCGGTATGCGGCTCCCCCCTGGTGGGCGCGGGACCTTATCATCACGCCTGAGCTGCGTGCCGCCTACGAGATGTGGCTGCCGATACGGGAGTTCCTGCAAAGCCTGAGGGCCATCGGGCGCGCCTGGCTGCCCGACGACACGTGCCTTCCCCTGCCGCTGCGCCACGATTGCTACCTTTCGCTGCCTGATTTGTGGGCGGCCCTGCCACCCTACCTTGAGGGAAAACTCTGCTTTTCGCCACAGGAACTGTTGGCCTTTTTCTGCGCATTGGCGGACCCGCCGCGTTTCGGCACCATCTGCGGACGCTACAACGACGAACTTGCCCTCATCAAAGCCTTCTACCGCCCGAATATGCGTATTTTGGACGTCGCCTGCGGCGTCGGTCTCAACACACTGGAAATCGCCGCCGCCAGCGGCGCGGAGACCATTGGCCTCACCAGCGAGTGGCTGGAAGTATGGATGGCTTCCCTTCGCCGAATTCCCCACGACCCTGTGCGCGAAAAGGACCTGCAGCGTTTTTCACGCGATTTGAACGTGCATTTCCAACAGGGCAGGGCAGAGTGTTTCGCCTTCGAGAAGCCTTTCGACCTGATTGTCTGCAATGGCCTTGTCGGCGGGCGCTTCTTCCACGATGAAACGCAATTTGACGCTTTTCTGGATTCTTGCGGTAACTCCTTGTCCCCCAAAGGACACATCTTTCTTGCCAACCACTTCCACGAGGGCTCCAAGCCTGATGTGGAGCGCTTCATGCGCCATGCTTCACAAGCGGGCTTCGCAGTCAAAGGCGACTGGCGCCTGATGAGCCTGTCATCCATTTATTGTTCTGGTCATGGATAATATGACGCTTATGCCTTCATTTTCACACATGCCAGCCTGGGGAACATATTCAAATTAATCATGACCAGCACAATAGGATGACCGTTTTCTGTCCTGCGCACTCGCTGACGGTGCCGTTGGTCAGCGAGGAACGCGGAAGGACAGTCGAAGCCTATTTGCGCGGCTTCTTCTTTAGTCTCGCGAAAAGCCTGTCAAGAAGGCCGTCGAACACGAGCGACAGTATTACCAGAAACGCAAAAACAACGGTTGCGCCAGCAATGCCTATTATTCCCCAAACCAGCAAATCATTTACAATATCCATGGTCCATGCAACTCCTTTGCACGATAATTAATGCCATGCGACGGCAAAAGCCCCGCATCGCCCATTGATGAATCTCAAATGGACTTTCCACTTCAATACGTTGGAACGTATTGGTCAATCGTCATTGGCAATTATGGCAAGGGCCCGCACGGACAGGGATGTGTCTCAGGATGAATAAAGGCCACGCATTGGGTGGGCGAATGAAAACGAATGAATGGAACGAGGGCAGGAAGGCGAATCCGCAATCCGGCTCCGCAAAAGATGACAGCAGCCTGGGAACATCATTTCTGCCGGCGTTGCGTCTGATGCACAGTTGTTCATGAAAAAGCTCCTCAGCCAAAAGAAAGGTCTTTTGGCGGCTGGTCAGAAAATGGACGCCGCCTAAGTAATCCTCCTCAAAGGAGAACGACATCAAGGCAAGACTGACGGAGGCACACAGCAACAAGACGATGCAAACCGTCTTCCCAAGCCATGATGTGCCTCGTTTTTGCACCATTGTTACGCTTTTGCAATGACCTAGTGTTTAATTGCGTAAGTTTTTTAGTTTATCTGCAATCTGGCTGCCATGCACTTCGCGCTTGCGCCAGACGAACGGACGGGGGTGTTTTGAATACTCCGCAATGTACTCCTCAATGGCTTCCTTAAGCTGGTCCTTGC